>JAOUPA010000197.1 GCA_029880105.1 Gammaproteobacteria bacterium | reverse complement strand
TTATTCTTTAGCTATTACTTACTTCAACACCATCGCCTTGCCAACACCACGTGGATCAGATGCCGCTTCCGTATGACCATCTTTCTTATAAGTAATCACTACCTGCATATTCCCATAGGTATCGGTCATTTCCTCGACGTGATGTCCTTTATCCATTAACACCTTCACCACATCTTCATCCAGCGCATCTGGTTCGTAGGTGATCTTATCGGGTAGATACTGATGGTGGAACCTGCCCAGCTCAACCATGCTCTGTGCATCGCCACCATTATAAAATTCAAACATTGCCAGCAACACCATGGTAATAATTCGACTACCCCCGGGCGTACCTAAAACAGCAACACGATCATGCGTCTCCAGAAAACTCGGCGACATGCTCGACAACATCCGTTTACCTGGTTCAATGGCATTGGCCTCAGCACCAACCAGACCATAAACATTCGGCACACCCGGCTTGACTGAAAAATCGTCCATTTCATCATTGAGCAATACGCCCGTTCCAGCTGCAACAAACCCCGAACCAAAGGGATAGTTAATCGACATTGTGGCTGAGACACGATTACCCTCAGCATCAATAATAGAAAAATGTGTAGTATCGGTGCCCGCCCCAGATGGATCAGCAACGGCTTTCAACGAAGCACTTGGTGTCGCTTTTTTACGACTAATGCTTTTCACCAGTTTATTGGTGTACACCGTTGAGGTCAGCATCTCTGCTGGCACTTCGACAAAATCGGGATCTCCCAGATACTCAGCGCGATCACGATAAGCACGGCGCATTACCTCAACCAGTATATGAGTTCGCTCAGCTGACTGCATTTTCTCAATATTAAAAAATGACAGCATATTGAGCATTTCGGACAGTGCCAGACCGCCCGATGATGGCGGTGGCGCAGTGACAAAACGCATACCCTTGTAAACAATGACTTCAGGTGATCGCTCAACGGCCTCGTACTCTGCCAGGTCCTGCATACTCCAGATGCCACCGTGCTCTTTGACCGAGTCAACCATCTTTTGCGCGATTTCACCGGTGTAAAAAGCTTTTGCGCCCTCTTTGGTAATCGCCTCCAGCGTCTTAGCCAGATCAGGCTGAATAATAACTGTGCCGACTTCAGGGACCTGATCATTTCGTAAAAATATTTTTGCAGCATCATCAGATGCCTGCAAGGCACTCAGACGATGTTGTGCCATCTTTCGGTAATATTCATCAACTGGGAAACCATCACGCGCATAGTGAATAGCTGTCTGTAATGTATCTGATAAAGGCAGGCTGCCATATTTTTTTGATAGATGTTCCAGTGCTGCTACGCTACCAGGAATACCTGCTGATAACGGACCGTCAATAGAGGCAATGACATTGGCATTTTCATCGAGAAACATATCACGCGTTGCTGCCAGTGGTGCACGTTCGCGTCCGTCAATCATGACATCATCACGGTTTTTGGCAACGTGTAATAACCAGAAACCACCTCCTCCGATACCGGAAGAATAGGGTTCGACAACAGCGAGTACAGCACTAACAGCCACCGCCGCATCAAAGGCATTACCGCCTTTTTTTAGTATTTCGATACCAGCTTCGGTAGCAAGCGGATGCGCACTGGCAATTGCAGACTGGAAGCCTTTTGGCTCTTTTTCTGACGCCGAGGTTGCTTCTGCCTGAGCCGCAGAAGAAATAAAGAACAGCAGAAAAATAATTTTTATAACATGTTTAAACATATCAAATTTATAGTTTAACCACGCCTGATATTTCCATATTAATCATGCTGCTATATTTAATAATCAGGCCTGCCCAGTGATCCGCTTGTATTTTTCCATTAACTCTTCTTTGGTCTCGACATGATTCGGATCATGTGGAATACAGTCGACAGGACATACCTCAACACACTGTGAGGTTTCATAGTGACCCACACACTCTGTACACAAATCGGGATTGATCACGTAGATATCGTCACCCGGTGAAATAGCCTCATTTGGACACTCGGGTTCACATACGTCACAATTAATACATTCATCTGTAATATATAAAGCCATTACTCTAAACCAGTTTCTATAAACAAAAATTAATTACTAAATTTTATCGACAATTGCTGCCAGTTCTTCCACAACAACCTCATGGACAAACTGCGACACATCGCCGCCATGCAGTGCAACTTCCTTAACCAGTGAAGCGGAAATAAAACTTGTTTCCTCTGCCGGTGTCAGAAAGACCGTTTCAATTGAGTTATCCAGTCGACGATTCATACTGGCCAGCTGCATTTCGAATTCAAAATCTGAAACCACACGTAAACCACGCAGGATCACATTGGCCTCTTTTTTTCGGACAAAATCAACCAGCAACTCAGAAAAACCGCACACCTCAACGTTAGGGATGCCAGACAATACATGACTCGCCATGGCCACACGTTGATCCAGATTAAATAAAGGCGCTTTTCCGGGGTTGGCTGCAATCGCCACAATCACCCTGTCGAACAATTTCGCCGCACGCTGCACCACATCGCTGTGACCATTGGTCACAGGATCAAACGTTCCAGGATATACCGCAACTACTGACACTATTTTTTACCTTCTATTTCGGTTGCTGTTAGCAGGAGGTCGCGTTACGCTCAAACAGGTGGTAGCCCACCTGCCCCGCCGTTTTATGCTTCAAACATTGCCAGTTGTCGGGCAAGCCGTTTGATTCTTTACTCAAATCCTGTCTGGCATCACATTCGATATATATTTTCGCATGATCCGACAAACATTGCTCGCTCTCCAGTAAATGGCAACACTGCACAATCACTTCACTACGGTATGGGGGATCGATAAATACAATATCAAAGATTTCTTTAGCGCTTGAAAGGTAACGAATAGCATCTGAGCAAACCACACTAATTTGCCTGGCCGATAATAAATTAATGTTCGATTTCAGCGTGTCAACGGTGTCCATTTCATTATCCACCATCAGCACCTTAGCTGCCCCGCGCGAAGCCGCCTCAAAACCCAGGGCACCGCTACCGGCGAAAAGATCAAGGCACCGACTACCAGGAACATCTACCTGCAACCAGTTAAATAGCGTCTCCCTGACACGGTCAGTTGTTGGCCTGAGCCCTTCTCTATCGAGAAAACCCAGCTTACGACCTCGCCATATGCCGCCGATAATTCTTAGCTGCCCGCTGCCCTGCCGTACCTTTACCGCCTTGCTCACTACTGAGCTTCACCCTGAGTGTTGCCAGTATTGCCATCTGCTGTTGCAGTCAGATCACCAACAATCACAGTAACCAGCCGCTCAGGATCAATCCGTCGCGCCATGGTTTTTCTTGCATCCGCCCTGCCCACCGACTCGATATTATCAACAAATTTATTCAGATAATTACCCGGCAGGTGATAAAAACCGATCATCGCCAGATATCCCAGTAACTTGCTATTACTGTCCAGATCCAATGGAAAACCACCGACGACATTGCTGATACTATCTTTTATCTCATCTTCATCTGGGCCTTCTGCAAT
>JAOUPA010000004.1 GCA_029880105.1 Gammaproteobacteria bacterium | reverse complement strand
TCTCGGTGTTCGGGTAGGTGCCAATCTCAAAAGTCTGTACACGGTTGAAGAAGGTACCGGTGGGGTCTGCTTCATAAGGATTAAAGTCAGACATTGAACCAGCAGGGCCGGAGGTGTTCCACTCCTTGCAGCTGGTGACGCAGGCGTGACAGCCGACGCAAACATTCAGATCGATTACCAGTGCGAGTTGTTTCATTTTTTCGCCCTCTTGCCGGCAAAGTACTTCAACCAGTGTGAGCCGAATTTTTTCGAACCGGGAGCCGTTGGTATGGTGTCAAATTGCGGGCTGGTGACTGGTGCCTCGCCCTCTTCTGCCGGATAAATGCGCACGCGCACATCGTACCAGCCAGCCTGGCCAGTGACCGGGTCGGAATTGGAGATGTGGTCGCCATCCCTGTGTGCGGGCAGCTCTTCGCTGATCAGGTGATTCAGCAAAAAACCCTTCTTCGATTCATTGGCGTCGCCACTCAGGCCCCAGGCGCCGGAGGCCTTGCCGATGGCGTTCCAGGTCCAGACGGTGCCGGGTTCGACCGATTCGGAATAACGGCACATGCAGCGCACCTTGCCGTGCATCGACTCTACCCACATCCAGGCGCCGTCCTTGATATTGGCGGCGCGAGCAGTTTTAGAGTTCACATGCAAGTAGTTGTGCGCGTGGATCTGGCGCAGCCAGGCGTTTTGAGAATCCCACGAGTGGTACATCGCCATTGGGCGCTGGGTGATCGCGTTCAGTGGATACTTGTGCAGATCGGTCAGCTGGGTCTCCAGCGGATCGGCATAGAATGGTAGTGGATCAAAATGCGTTTCGATGCGCTCGCGAAGGTGATCGGGCGGCTGCTTGCCAAACGACTTACCCTGCGCGGCGGCACGGAATTTCTGCAGTACTTCAGAATAAATATGAATGTTGATCGGCTCGGCATAACGCGTCAGGCTGTGGCGCTTGGCCCATTCCAGGTAACCCTGGTTCCAGTTGCGCATGTACTGGTACGATTTTGGCAACTCGTAGTGGAACACGCAGTTGTTCTTTTCGTACATTTCCCACTGCTTCGGGTTCGGCTCGCCCTTCATGAATTTTTCACCGCCCTTGCCGCGCCAGCCGGCGAGGAAGCCGATGCCAGAATCCGGGGCAGTCTCGTAGTTGACGACGAAGTCGGGGTAGTCACGGAATTTGCGCGAGCCGTCTTCATTAACGAACGCCGGCAGTTTCAGGCGTGAGCCGAGTTCGATCAGCACCTCCTGGAACGGTTTGCACTCGCCGGTCGGTGGCAGCACAGGAATACGTACCGAGTCGACCGGGCCATCGTATTCTGAAATCGGTCGATCAAGCATCGACATCACGTCGTGACGTTCGAGATAGGTGGTATCCGGCAAGACCAGGTCGGCAAAGGCCACGGTCTCGGACTGGAAGGCATCACAGACCACGAGGAACGGGATCTTGTATTCGCCCTCCTCGTCCTTGTCATTGAGCATATTGCGCACCTGTTCGGTGTTCATCGTCGAGTTCCACGCCATGTTCGACATGAAGATCAGCAGCGTATCGATCTTGTACGGGTCACCGCGCCAGGCATTGGTAATCGCGTTGTGCATCAGGCCGTGTACCGACAGCGGGTGCTCCCAGGAGAATGCCTTGTCGATGCGGATGGGCTCACCCTTGTCGTCGACAAACAGGTCATCGGGGTCGGCCGGCCAGCCAAGTGGCATGCCATTTAAGGGTGTATCGGGTTGGACATCATCCCAGCTCGTTGGTGTCTTGGCGCACGGTGGAATCGGGCGTGGGAACGGCGCCTTGTGGCGGAAGCCACCAGGGCGGTCAATGGTACCCAGGATGCTCATTAATATAGACATCGCACGAATCGACTGGAAGCCGTTCGAGTGCGCTGCCAGCCCACGCATCGCATGGAAGGCGACCGGGTTGCCGGTAACACGGTCGTGTTCGTTGCCCCAGGCATCGGTCCAGGCGATGGGCAGCTCGATTTTCTCATCACGCGCGGTAATGCCCATTTCGTGCGCAAGGCGCTTGATCGTGCTGGCCGGGATACCGGTAATACTCTCCGCCCACTCTGCGGTGTATTCCTGAACACGGTCGACCAGTAGCTGGAACGCGGGTTTCACAGGGGTGCCGTCATCGAGTTTGAATTCACCGAGCAAATAGGGGTCGACGCCGGAGGTGTGCATCGATATCGGTTTGTTCAGTTCACGATCCCACCAGAGTTTATTCTGAGCATCAAAACAGCCCTCTTCCTTGGGTACTTCAAAACGCACGAACATGCCGTACTCGGTGGAGTTTTCATCCATATTGACCAGTTCAGCGGCATTGGTCTGGTTGACGACAAAGTCGCGGTCATACAGGCCCTGCTTGATAATCTCATTGGTCAGCGCGAGGAACAGTGCGCCATCGGTGCCGGGTTTGATCGGGATCCATTCATCGGCAATCGCGGCGTAACCGCTGCGTACCGGGTTGATAGCGATAAAGCGGCCGCCGTTGCGCTTGAATTTCGATAGCGCGATCTTCATCGGATTTGAGTGGTGATCCTCGGCGGTGCCAATCATGACGAACAGCTTGGCGCGGTCGAGATCGGGGCCACCGAACTCCCAGAAAGAGCCACCGATGGTGTAGATCATGCCCGCGGCCATGTTGACTGAGCACAGGCCACCGTGGGCTGCATAGTTGGGCGTACCGTATTGCTTGGAGAACAGGCCGGTCAGTGCCTGCATCTGGTCACGGCCGGTGAACAGCGCAAACTGTTTAGGGTCGGTCTTGCGGATATGGGCCAGTCGCTCCTCTAATATAGAGAAGGCTTTGTCCCAGCTGATCTCCTCGAACTCATTATCACCGCGGTCGGAACCGGGCTTGCGCAGCAGTGGCTTGGTCAGGCGGGCCGGTGAGTACTGCTTCATGATGCCGGAGGCGCCCTTGGCGCAGATCACACCTTTATTAAGTGGGTGATTGGGATTGCCCTGGATGTAGCGAACTTCACCATCGCGCAGTGTGACACGGATGCCGCAGCGGCAGGCACACATGTAGCAGGTCGTATTTTTAACCTCAATCAGGCCGGTTTTATCGGCGGGCGTAGAAAGTGGATTGTGTACTGGTGAAGACATAAATTTCCTGTAGACAAAATTTAGCCGGCCAATTTAGCCTAAGTTCTAAGCGAAAGGCCAATTAGTAAAATTGTAGGCCATATAAATAAATTAATGATTACTAATATTGTTCGCATTCGTAAATAGTCACCAGCCGAGTAGTCTATGGTACGAATAACTGCAGGAAAAGCGAGATGTAGCGCGTAATTCTGTAATCATTGCTGGTGCTTGAAGCCGCTGATTTGCTTTATAATTCGCGATTGCCATAATTTGAACATTTTTTGACCAGTTGATGAATCAGTAATAACCATGTTTTATACAGAATCCTTCGATGTGATTGTAATCGGTGGCGGCCATGCCGGTACCGAGGCCGCGCTGGCGGCTGCGCGTATGGGTATGAAAACATTGTTATTGACGCACAACATCGAAACACTGGGTCAGATGAGCTGTAATCCGGCGATTGGTGGTATTGGCAAGGGCCACCTGGTCAAGGAGATCGATGCCCTCGGCGGCATAATGGCGAAGGCGGCGGACAAGGGCGGTATCCAGTTCCGTGTCCTGAATAGCAGCAAGGGCCCGGCGGTGCGCGCCACCCGAGCCCAGGCTGATCGCTTACTTTATAAGGCGGCAATTCGTGCCGCGCTGGAAAACCAGCGTAACCTGTCGATTTTCCAGCAGGCGGTGGACGACCTCATTGTCGAGACCGTGGATGGTGCTGAGCGTGTTACCGGCGTAGTCACCCAGATGGGCCTGAAGTTCAGTGCGAAGGCGGTAGTGCTGACTGTGGGTACTTTCCTCGGTGGCCTGATTCATATCGGTGAGTCGAATTATTCAGGCGGTCGTGCCGGTGATCCGCCATCGATCGCGTTGGCGAATCGTTTGCGCGATCTGCCCTTTCGTGTTGCCCGCCTGAAGACCGGTACGCCGCCACGCATCGATAGCCGCAGCATCGATTACTCTGATTTGCAGGCGCAACCAGGTGATGACCCGTTACCGGTATTTTCATTGACCGGCAGTGTTAGCGATCACCCGCAGCAGGTCGATTGCCACATTACGCATACTAATGAGCGAACTCACGAGATTATCCGTGAAGGTCTGCATCGCTCGCCGATGTATAGCGGCACCATCGAGGGTATTGGCCCGCGGTACTGCCCTTCTATCGAAGACAAGGTTGTGCGTTTTGCCGACAGGGGTGCACACCAGGTATTTATCGAGCCAGAAGGCCTGACTACCAACGAGATTTACCCAAACGGCATTTCCACCAGCCTGCCCTTCGATATGCAGCTGGCCCTGGTGCGTTCGATTAAGGGCTTTGAAGATGCCCATATCACCCGCCCCGGCTATGCCATCGAATATGATTTTTTTGACCCGCGCGACCTGAAGGCAACGCTGGAGACGAAATTTATCAACAGTCTGTTTTTCGCAGGCCAGATCAATGGTACCACCGGTTACGAAGAGGCGGCTGCACAGGGCCTACTGGCCGCGATCAACGCAGGACTGCAGGTTCAGGGCAAAGATCCATGGTCACCAAGGCGCGATCAGGCCTATATCGGTGTGCTGGTCGATGATCTGATCACCCGTGGTACGCAGGAGCCATATCGTATGTTCACCAGCCGGGCTGAATACCGCCTGATTCTGCGCGAAGATAACGCGGATCTGCGCCTGACCCCAGTTGCGCGTGAAATGGGACTGATCAGCGACGAGCACTGGGCTGTGTTCTGTACAAAACGTGAAGCTATCGAGAGAGAACAGCAGCGATTGGCGTCGAAAGTAGTGCAACCTGGCTCAGAGGAAGGTATAGAGCTGGCCAAGTTGACCGGTAAGCCATTCAGCCGGGACTACAAGGCGGCGGATTTGCTGCGCCGTCCTGAGATTGATTACGCCAGTCTGGTTGAAATAATCGGAAAAGCGCAGATAAATGCTGATATATCGCCAGAACATGCAGATAAAATACTGGAACAGGTAGAAGTTCAGGCAAAATATGAAGGTTACCTGACTCGCCAGCAGGCCGAGATCGATAAAACCCGCAGGCATGAAGAAACCAGGATTCCCAATGTGATGGATTACAAGCAGGTGCGTGGCCTGTCGGCTGAACTCACCCAGAAACTGAGCGACCATCGCCCCGAAACCATCGGTCAGGCCGGGCGTATCCCTGGCATGACGCCAGCAGCTATTTCGCTGTTGATGGTGCATATTAAAAAGAATAAGGCCTGAGTGCTCCCTACCCCTTTTTTCCAAATCTATGTCTGATAGTCTATTAAAGCTGCTCGAAACTGGTCTGGAAAAAATGGGCCTGAAAACATGTGAGGACCTGCGCGAGTCCGTCCCTACCCGTCTGATCGAATACCTTGAGTTGCTGGTTAAGTGGAATAAGGCGTTCAATTTGACCGCGGTACGTGATCCGGTCGAGATGGTCAGTAAGCACCTGCTCGATAGCCTGGCGGTGCTACCTTATATAGGGGACGGCCTGATCGCTGATGTTGGCAGTGGTGCGGGCCTGCCGGGTATTCCACTCGCTCTCGCCCGCCCACAGACAAAATTTGTGCTGATTGACAGCAATGGCAAGAAAACGCGTTTCCTCAGGCAGGTAAAAATGATTTTGCAGCTAGATAACGTCGAAGTGGTGAATCAGCGTGTCGAAGATTACCAGCCTGCGCTATACTTTGACGCTGTTATTGCCCGCGCCTATGCGGATACCCGTTTGATTCTTGAGTCGACGGCGCATTTGCACAAAAACGGAACGCGGATTCTGGTGATGCAGGGCAAGCTGGATACAGCAATTAATGAGCCGGGTTATGTTTTAAAGCGGGCTCACACATTAAATATATATGGACTGGATGCAGAAAGGCATCTGCTGGAAATTACAAAAGTTACTTCATAGATGATGGCTGAATTATGACGCAAGTATTATCACTGGCAAATCAGAAAGGCGGTGTGGGTAAAACCACGACCAGCGTTAATCTTGCTGCATCACTGGCGGCGACCAAGCGCAAGGTGCTACTGATTGATCTCGATCCCCAGGGCAATGCGACCATGGGCGTAGGTGTGGATAAGCATGCGCTGAAGGAAACATTTTGCGATGTCCTGCTTTCTGGCATTGACGCACGTGGCTGCATACAGAATGTTGAAAATGTGGGTATCCATTTATTACCGGCGAATGCCGACCTGACTGCAGCCGAAGTTGAACTGATGCGAACCAATGGTGCAGAAAATCGCATGAAAGACGCAATTGCTTCCATCAAAGATGATTACGAATATATCTTAATCGACTGTCCACCGGCACTGAATATGCTGACACTAAACGCGCTGGTCGCATCGGATGCGGTGATTATTCCGATGCAGTGTGAGTATTATGCGCTCGAAGGTCTGAGTCAGCTGATGGATACGATTAACCAGGTGCGTGCCTCGGTGAATCCAAATTTACAGGTTGAAGGTCTGTTGCGTACCATGTACGACCCACGTAATACGCTGGCGAAAGATGTCTCTGACCAGCTCATAGAGCACTTCGGTGACAAGGTGTATCGAACAGTGGTGCCAAGAAACGTACGCCTGGCTGAGGCGCCCAGTCATGGCCTACCGGCATTGCTATACGAAAAAACATCAAGTGGCGCCTTGGCCTACCTGGCGCTGGCCGGTGAAATGTTGCGCCGAAAAAATCCGAGCGTGCTAAACAGAGCAGCCTCATAATTAAAGTATAAATAAAGAAATAAAAGAATATGGCAACAAAAAAAAGAGGATTGGGCCGGGGTTTGAATGCACTACTTGCGGGTAGTGAAAGCGTTGAGGCTATGACGACACCGCAACACGGGGATGAGCTGAGAGATATCGATGTTGATCTGGTGCAGCGTGGCCCATGGCAGCCGCGAACTTATTTTGATGAAGAGGCGCTGCAGGAGCTGGCAGATTCAATCAGTACCCAGGGCGTGGTACAGCCGATTGTTTTGCGTGCGATTGAAGGCGGGCGTTATGAGATCGTGGCGGGTGAGCGTCGCTGGCGCGCATCGCAGCTTGCAGGTCTGGATAAGGTGCCTGCAGTTATCAAGCATTTTGATGACCAGACTGCGGCTGCGGTATCGCTGATTGAGAATATCCAGCGCGAAAACCTGAATCCACTGGAAGAATCGACCGCGCTGCTGCGACTGATGAGTGAATTTGAACTGACGCATCAGGAGATCGCTGATAGTGTAGGGCGCTCAAGGGTGTCGGTGAGTAACCTATTGCGCCTGCAGGATCTTAACTCGGATGTGAAAGAGCTGCTCAGTAATCGCTCTATTGAAATGGGACATGCTCGTGCCTTGCTCGGGGTGGCTGGAAATGCCCAGAGTACACTGGCTCGGCAGGTTGCTAGCAAGGGGCTATCGGTGCGTGAGACCGAGCAGCTGGTACGTAAAACTTTAAATCCGACGGCAAAGCCAAAGGGGGTGAAAAAGGATCCAGATATTGCCAATCTGGAAACCAGGCTTTCTGAGCGCCTGGGTGCCGTGGTTCATATCAAACAGAAGCCAAAAGGCAAGGGCATGATCGAGATCAGCTATAACAGTCTCGATGAGCTGGAAGGTATATTGTCGAAAATACAATAAACCTTGTAACAACAAGGAGTTTACAGTTGCTGGGCAGGGGTTTATTAGCAAATGGTAATCTTGACTTGGCTGTACACTATCTATACAATTTGCGCGCTCAGTTGCCAGCGTTATTGCTGTTTTACATAACAGCTACCCGATGATTGCAAATAAAACTACAGGTTGTGTTTTTTGCAAAAAAGATTCACTAAATCGTGTGCTTGGCTATGTGGTGCCGCAGCTGATACTAACGGTAGTGGTGTCGAGTTTGTTGTTATTAGTCAGTAACTCGGCGGCCTATTCGGCTTTGGCCGGTGGTCTGATTGCCACATTAACGAGTGGATGGTTTGCATTAAAGGTGTTTGCTGGTCGAGAGACAAAGCAGGCTGCGGATGAACTGCGATCCTTTTACTGGGCCGAAATTAATAAAATCGTTATGACAGGTGCGATGTTTATCGCAGTGTTTGTGCTCATCAGACCTGTTAATGGGGCAGCCTTGTTGGCTGTTTATTTTTTAGTGTATATCGCGCCGGCGGTTGTGGATGTAATAAGGCAACCAAAGAGACGACGTGAAAATTAAAGAGAGCTAACGATGTCGGGTGAATCCCAGACCGCTGGACAATACATACAGCATCATTTGACCAACATGACCTACGGCAATATGCCAGAGAGTGCCGTTGGTAAACACCTGTGTGGTGAAGAGGTTCCGGCTGTTGCGCACGCTGGCTGGCAAATGGCACATTGTGGTGCCGAGGCTAAAGCCATGGGCTTTATGTCTATTAATGTTGATACCATGTTCTGGTCTATCTTCCTCGGTATCTTATTCCTGTTCCTGTTCAATAAAGTAGCAAAAACAGCGACCTCTGGCGTACCTGGCGGTATGCAGAATTTTGTTGAGATGGTTGTTGAGTTCGTTGATTCGAGTGTAAAAGGCACATTCAACGGCCGTAATCCTTTCGTCGCACCGATGGCGCTAACCATATTTGTCTGGGTGTTCCTGATCAACTTTATGGATTTATTCCCCGTTGACTGGATACCTGCTGCTGCTGGCTGGATTGGCCACACCTTCTTTGGCATGGATCCGCATCACGTCTATTTCAAGGTGGTTCCTTCAACCGACCCCAACGCAACGTTTGGTATGGCGCTGGCTGTGTTTATGTTGACGCTATATTACAGCTTTAAGCAGAAAGGGCTTATTGGCTTTGCTGGTGAATTAACACTGCACCCATTCAGCTCGAAGAATAAGGTGATGCAGTTGGTATTTATCCCGATCAACTTTGTCTTAGAGTTTGTTGCTTTATTGGCTAAACCATTGTCGTTATCATTACGTCTTTACGGCAATATGTTTGCTGGTGAAATGATTTTTATCCTGATCGCGCTAATGTACGGTGGCGGTTGGGTCGTGGGTGCTTTTGGTGGCTTCCTGCAATTGGGATGGGCAATATTCCACATCCTGATCATTACCTTGCAGGCTTACATTTTCATGACACTGACCATCGTGTACATGGACCTGGCTTACCAGACCAGCGAAGACCACTAAAGAATTTTTAATTATTACGAATTTATTTTACTAGGAGAAAACAATGACTGAAGTTACTGCAATGCTTTATATCGCAGGCGCCATTATGATGGGTCTGGGTGCACTTGGTGCGGCAATCGGTATTGGTGTATTGGGTGGCCGTTTTCTGGAAGGTGCAGCACGTCAGCCTGAGCTGATTCCACTGCTGCGCGGACAGTTCTTCCTGATGATGGGTCTGACTGACGCGGTGCCAATGATCGCAGTAGGTGTAGCGTTCTACGTTATTTTTGCTGTTGCTGGCGCATAAGATCGACCTAACACGGTACTAGCGTATGAATATTAATTTAACGCTGATTGGTCAGTCGATTACTTTTGCTGTCTTCGTATGGTTTTGTTATGCCTACGTATGGCCGCCATTGGTAAATGCACTTGCTGAACGTAAGAAGCAGATTTCTGAAGGTCTGGCTGCGGCAGAACGCGGACAGCACGAGCAGGAACTCGCTGAAAAAAGAGCAGCAGAACATTTAAAAGAAGCCAAGGGTCAGGCATCTGAAATTATCGCGCAGGCACAGAAACGTGCTTCCGAGATTGTTGACGAAGCGAAAGAAGATGCCAGATCAGAGGCCGAGCGCATCAAGGTTGGCGCCAACGCTGAGATAGAGCAGGAAATAAATCGTGCTCGTGAACATCTGCGTCAGCAGGTAGCAGTGCTTGCTGTTGCAGGTGCTGAGAAAATTCTCAGGAAGGAAGTCAACGCAGAAGCTCACGCCAGCGCTTTAAGCGCCCTGGCTGAACAGCTCTAGGCGATTAGATCATGTCAGATTACACCACAGTAGCCCGTCCTTATGCGCGTGCTGTTTACCAACAGGCCACAGAGTCTACGTCTGTAGATAGCTGGAGCAATGCACTGGCACTGCTAAGTGCTGTCGCTGAAGATGTCACTATGAAGGCTGTACTGGATAATCCACAGGCAGGCAGTGAGCAGAAGGCAGAGCTGATCATGAAAGTCGCAGGCGATAAGCTAGGTGTGACACAGCAGAACCTGGTTAAGCTGATGGCAGAAAATGGCCGATTGAAAGCATTACCAGAAGTGGCAAAACAGTTTGAGGTTTACCGCGCGGAAGCAGAAGGCAAAATTGATGCTGAAGTAGTTTCTGCATTCCCATTGAGCAGTGAACAGGCCGAGAGCATTACCAGTACGCTAAAAGCAAAACTGGGTCGCGAAGTGACTATCAGTACTTCGACTGATGAATCATTAATTGGCGGTGTAGTTATTAAAGCCGGAGATACTATTATCGATGCCTCAATGAAATCACAGCTAGCGTCGCTGGCTTTGGCATTGGGTCGTTAAGAGGAAAAAGAAATGCAGCTGAATCCATCAGAAATCAGTGAACTTATTAAATCAAGAATCGAGAACTTTGATTCTTCCGTAGAAGCTCGTAATGAAGGTACCGTGGTTAGTTTGAATGACGGCATCCTGCGTATCCACGGCCTGGCTGATGCCATGCAGGGTGAGATGATCGAGCTGCCTGGCGACACCTATGCCATGGCGCTGAACCTTGAGCGCGATTCAGTTGGCGCTGTGGTACTCGGTTCATACGGTCATCTGTCAGAAGGTGATAAAGCCAAATGTACTGGCCGTATTCTAGAGGTGCCGATTGGTACAGGTCTGCTAGGTCGTGTGGTTGACGCGCTGGGTAATCCAATCGATGGTAAGGGTCCTGTAGATTCAAAAGAGACTGCGCCGATTGAAAAAATTGCACCGGGTGTAATTGAGCGTAAGTCAGTTGACCAGCCTGTACAGACTGGTTTGAAATCAATCGACGCGATGGTGCCAGTAGGTCGTGGCCAGCGTGAGCTGATCATTGGTGACCGCCAGACAGGTAAAACTGCGGTTGCGATTGATGCCATTATTAACCAGGCAAACACCGGCGTTAAATGTATTTATGTAGCTGTAGGCCAGAAGGCTTCAACGGTTGCCAACATCGTGCGTAAACTGGAAGAACATGGCGCGATGGAACACACCATCATTGTTGCTGCTACTGCGGCTGAATCTGCAGCTATGCAGTACATTGCACCGTATTCAGGTTGTACTATGGGTGAATACTTCCGTGACCGCGGACAGGATGCGTTGATTGTATTCGATGACCTGACCAAGCAGGCATGGGCTTACCGCCAGGTGTCATTGTTGCTACGTCGTCCACCAGGCCGTGAAGCGTATCCTGGTGACGTATTCTATTTGCATTCACGTCTACTTGAGCGCGCCTCACGCGTTAGTGCTGACTATGTTGAAAAATTTACCAATGGTGAAGTTAAAGGACAGACTGGCTCATTAACAGCATTACCAATTATTGAGACACAGGACGGTGACGTATCTGCATTCGTACCAACCAACGTAATTTCGATTACCGATGGTCAGATATTCCTTGAATCAGACCTGTTCAACGCCGGTATTCGCCCTGCAATCAATGCAGGTCTGTCAGTATCACGTGTAGGTGGCTCAGCACAGACAAAAATCATTAAGAAACTTGGTGGCGGTGTTCGTCTGGCCCTGGCTCAGTATCGTGAGTTGGCTGCATTCGCACAGTTCGCTTCTGACCTGGATGAGACTACACGTGCACAGCTGGCTCGCGGTGAGCGTGTAACCGAGTTGATGAAACAGGCACAGTATTCGCCGATGTCAGTGGCAGAGATGGCATTCTCATTATTCATGGCTAATGAAGGCTATATGGATGATGTCGATGTGAAAAAAGTAGTCGCATTTGAAGCTGCTATGCTGGCGCATATCCGAAGCAATAATGCAGAGCTGCTGGCCAAGATTGATGCAAGCGGCGACTTCAATGATGAAATTGAAGCGGGTATGCGTGCTGCTCTGGATGATTTCAAGGCCAAGGGCGTGTACTAGGTCTACGGTTAAATACAGATAACAGAATCAGGTAGATTAAATGGCAGGCGCAAAAGAAATTCGCACCAAGATCGGCAGTATCAAAAATACTCAGAAGATCACTAAAGCGATGGAAATGGTAGCAGCGAGCAAGATGCGTAAGGCACAGGATCGCATGGCTGCCGCTCGTCCTTATGCGGATAAAATCAACAATGTGCTGGCGCATTTATCTCAGGCTCATCCTGAATATAAACATCCTTACCTGAGTGATCGTGAAGTTGTTAAGCGCGTTGGTTACATTATTATCTCAACCGATCGTGGTCTATGCGGTGGCTTGAACACCAATATGTTCAAGGCAGCTGTTAATGAGATGGCCGAGTGGGATGCAAAAGATGTAGAAATTGATGTCTGCGCTATTGGTAAAAAGGCAGTTGGTTTTTTCAGTCGATTTAAGGCCAACGTAGTCGCCCAGGCGAGTCATCTCGGTGACTCTCCCAGCATGGATGAGCTGATCGGCGCGGTGAAAGTCATGCTTGATGCTTATGATGAAGGTAAGATTGATCGTCTTTACCTGGTTAGCAATGATTTTGTTAATACAATGACACAGTCGCCGGATGTTAAACAGCTGATCCCTGTACGCGGGGTTATGGATAAAGAGCTGGAGCATCATTGGGATTACATATATGAGCCTGAATCAAAACCGATTATTGATGGCTTGATGTTACGTTTTATCGAAGCACTGGTTTATCGTGCTGTGGTTGAAAACATTGCCTGTGAAATGTCTGCACGTATGATGGCGATGAAGAGTGCAACTGATAATGCAGGCGAACTGATCAAAGAATTACAGACGGTTTACAACAAGGCTAGACAGGCAGCGATTACCCAGGAAATTTCTGAGATCGTTAGTGGTGCTGCGGCTGTTTAACTTATTGTTAGTAATCAACAACAGAATTTAATTTAAGTAATGAGGATACAATCATGAGTACCGGAAGCGTAGTTGAAATTATCGGCGCGGTGATCGACGTCGAATTTCCACGGGACTCCATTCCAAAAGTCTACGATGCTCTTAAGCTGGACGAAACTGGCTTGACGATGGAAGTGCAGTCACAGTTGGGTGATGGCGTGGTACGTACCATTGCCATGGGTCCAACCGAGGGTCTGCGCCGTGGAATGGCCGTTAAAAATACCGGCGATGCGATTAGAGTGCCTGTAGGTAAGAAGACTCTGGGTCGTATTATGAATGTACTGGGCGAGCCCATCGACAATCAGGGTGACATTGGTAACGAAGAGACCGCAGCGATTCACCGTGCGCCACCAAAGTTCGAAGAGCAGAGTTCTGCTACGGAAATTCTGGAAACAGGCGTTAAGGTTATCGACCTGGTTATGCCTATCGCCAAGGGCGGTAAGATCGGTCTCTTCGGCGGTGCGGGTGTAGGTAAGACCGTAACCCTGATGGAGCTGATTCGTAACATCGCGGTAGAGCACTCAGGCTTCTCAGTATTCGCAGGAGTAGGTGAGCGTACTCGTGAGGGTAACGACTTCTACTACGAAATGCAGGAAGGCGGCGTACTCGATAAGGTAGCGCTGGTTTACGGCCAGATGAATGAGCCACCGGGTAACCGTCTGCGTGTAGCGCTGACCGGTCTGACCATGGCGGAATATTTCCGTGACGAAGGCCGCGACGTATTGATGTTCGTTGATAACATCTACCGTTATACACTGGCGGGAACCGAGGTATCAGCACTGCTGGGTCGTATGCCTTCAGCAGTAGGTTACCAGCCAACACTGGCGGAAGAGATGGGTGTTCTTCAGGAACGTATTACATCTACCAAGACAGGCTCGATTACATCATTCCAGGCGGTTTATGTACCTGCGGATGACTTGACTGACCCTTCACCAGCAACCACCTTCGCGCATCTTGATGCAACACTGGTATTGTCACGTCAGGTTGCTGAGCTGGGTATTTACCCTGCGGTGGATCCACTGGATTCAACTTCCCGTATTCTTGATCCACACGTTGTAGGTAATGAGCACTACGAAGTTGCCCGTGGTGTACAGGGTATTCTGCAGCGTTATAAGGAGCTGAAAGATATTATTGCGATTCTGGGTATGGACGAGCTATCTGATGAAGACAAGCTGGCTGTATCTCGCGCTCGTAAAATTCAGCGCTTCCTGTCGCAGCCTTTCTTCGTCGCTGAAGTATTTACCGGTGCGCCGGGCAAATACGTATCACTGAAAGATAACCTGGCCGCATTTAAGGCGATTCTGGCAGGCGAATACGATTCACTCCCAGAGCAGGCTTTCTATATGGTTGGCGGCATCGACGAAGTAGTAGAAAAAGCAAAGGGCATGCAGTAACAGCAGGCTGAGGTTTTGAATATGCCAATGACCATGCACGTAGATATCGTTAGCGCCGAGATTGAGATCTTCTCAGGCACTATCACTGAGCTTTATGCACCAGCAGAGATGGGTGAGGTAGGCATCATGCCTCGTCACGCGCCGCTGCTGACCAAGATGAAGCCTGGTGAGGTACGAGTAGTTGACCAGCACGGTGAGACACAGTCATTTTTCGTGAATGGCGGTATACTTGAAGTACAGCCACATGTGGTGACAGTGCTTTCTGATACGGCGATTCGCGCGGCTGATCTTGATGAGGCCGCAGCACTTGAAGCCAAGGCGAAAGCTGAGGCGGCGATGGCCGATAAGAAGACCGATTACGATTATGCGCGTGCCAAGGCTGAGCTGATTGAGGCGGTGGCACAGATCGAGACCATCAATAAGCTGAGAAAGAGAAAATAGTCGAGAGTCGGTAACAGGCCGATGAATCAGCTAAACTAGGAAGGCCGGTTATTATTAACCGGCCTTCTTGCATTAAGGATTATTAAAGTGAATTTGTCAGTCATCATCCTTGCCGCCGGGCAGGGCACCCGAATGAAGTCATCACTGCCGAAGGTGATGCACCGTATTGCCGGCATACCTATGCTGGAGCACGTCTATCGCCGCAGCCTCGAGCTGGGAGCAGATGATATACACATTGTTTATGGCCATGGCGGAGAACACCTGCACGAATATTGCTCGGACTTTGAAGTCGACTGGGTATTGCAGGCAGAGCAGCTGGGTACGGCACACGCAGTTGAACAGGCCAGCCCTAAAATCAAACCTGATAATATTGTGCTGGTGCTGTATGGTGATGTGCCGCTGATTAAATCAGACACACTAAAGGCGCTGGTCGATAAAGTCAGTGCAAATAATATCACTCTGCTGACGGTTGATCTGGATGACCCAACTGGTTATGGCCGTATTGTCAGGGAAGCTGGGAAAGTCACCAGCATTGTCGAACACAAAGATGCTAGCGAAAAGCAAAAGCAGATCAGGGAAGTGAATACCGGCATACTGGCTTTACGTGCGGGCTACCTGAATGAGTGCCTGGCCAAGATAGAAAATAACAATTCACAGGGTGAATTCTATTTAACAGATGTGATTGCGTTGGCTGTGGCCGATGGGAATGAGGTGCTCACAGCACAACCAGAAAACAGTTACGAGGTGGAAGGTGTGAATGATCGAAAACAACTGGCCAAGCTAGAAAGAATTCACCAGCAGGAAAAAGTCGAGCAGATCATGATGCAGGGCGTAAGCGTTGCAGACTCTGCGAGAGTGGATATCCGAGGTGAGCTTAGTATCGGCAACGATTCATTTATCGACGTTAATGTGATTTTTGAAGGCGAAGTACAGATAGGCAGCAAAGTAAGCATCGGCGCTGGCTGTGTTATCAGAAACAGCAAAATTGGCGATGGCTGTTCGATAAAACCATATTCAGTTATAGAAAATGCCGTTATCGACGAAGCGGTAGATATTGGGCCATTTGCACGTCTGCGTCCAGGTACGCATTTGCATGCCCATAGTAAGGTAGGTAACTTTGTTGAAATCAAAAATACCGAGCTCGGTGAAGGCAGTAAGGCCAGTCATCTAAGTTATCTTGGTGATAGTGAAATTGGTCGTGATGTGAATATAGGCGCCGGTACTATTACCTGTAATTATGATGGCGCCAATAAACATAAAACAATCATTAAAGATGGTGCATTTATCGGCTCAGATACACAGCTGGTTGCACCTGTTACCGTTGGCAAGAATGCTACTATTGGCGCAGGTTCGACCATCACCAAAGATACAGATGATGACTGTCTAACCCTGAGTCGATCAATACAGAAGAGTATTAAAGGTTGGCAGAGACCAACGAAGAATAAAAAATAAATTGATGCACATACAAACGCTGCCTTTTCGCGTCAGCAAGTGAAAAAAGCAGAATAGATGCAACCATAATTAGATAGTAAGCCCTAAGTAGCAGATACTAATCAGGCAACTTAAATGCGGCTGCTCCGCTTTCATCAGGCTCTGGCTCATCACTGACCAGACTTAAACCGCCTGATGCATCACCTACGTCTTCACCCTTTTGGGCCTTATCGCCCAGCTCAATCTTGAGGCGCAGGTTGTTGGCTGCATCGGCATTTTTGATGGCTTCATCGAATGAGATTTTTCCAGCCTTATATAAATCATATAGCGCCATATCAAAAGTCTGCATACCCATATTGCCGGATTTTTCCATGATTTCCTTGATTTCCATGACGGCACCTTCCTTGATCAGATCGGCAATACGAGGTGAATTCAACAGGATTTCAATAGCGGCGCAGCGCTTGCCATCAACTGTCGGTACGAGTCGTTGTGAAACGAAGCATTGCAGGTTGATCGACAGGTCGCTGAGCAGAGACATGCGTTTTTCTTCAGGGAAAAAATTGATGATACGGTCCAGCGCCTGGTTGGCGTTATTGGCGTGCAGGGTAGAGATTGCCAGATGCCCAGTTTCAGCGAAGGCGAGGGCATGTTCCATGGTTTCACGATCACGAATCTCACCGATCAGGATAACGTCAGGTGCCTGACGCAGGGTATTTTTCAGGGCATCTTCGAAGGAGTCGGTATCCATGCCAACTTCGCGCTGGTTGATAATACAGCCACGATGATTGTGGACAAATTCGATGGGATCTTCAATGGTAATAATATGACCGCTGGAGTTACGGTTACGGTGATCGATCAGTGCCGCCAGTGAGGTAGATTTACCCGAGCCTGTACCACCAACGAACAGGATAAGGCCACGTTTGAGCATAATCACCTTGGTTAGCACGTCAGGCAGGCCCAGATCCTTTAGATTAGGGATCTCGGTGACGATGTTACGAATCACCATGGAGTATTCGTTGCGCTGCTTGAAGATATTGACGCGGAAGCGACCTATATTGGGTAGAGATAGCGCGAGGTTCATTTCGGGCTTGTTGCGAAACTCTTCTTTCTGCCGGTCGGTCATGATTTCGTTAGCCAGGCTTTCAACCCAGCCTGGCGGTGCGGAATCTTTTGCCAGAGGGGTTAATTTGCCACTAAATTTGGCACTCGGTGGTGCACCTGTGGACAAATAGAGGTCTGACCCACCTTTTTCGGCGAGAATTTTAAGGAGTGGTGTAACTTTCATGTGTAAATATCCAAATATTATTGCTGCGTAAGTATACCGATTGTGAGCAGTATGGAATAGTTAGAAATTTTAAGTGATTAAAATAGAATAGATCCATTTTGCACCAAACATGGGCAAATTAAGGAAAATCTACATAAGCCGTTGTTAATTAAGTAATATTGATAAGTTATTTGCTGTTATTAAAGATAATTCATATAGATATATCAGCCGTGCTTACATAAAATGAGCATCCCTGTTGTAAAAGAATGTGAGAGGGTCAGTTTTGGCGACAGTAATGAAAGAAGAAAAGGTATATGTTTGTCCTGATAGACGTGTGAAGGATAAGCGCCAGACCAGGTTACAGCATATCTGTCTACAGCTGGCAGCACTGGGACACAAATGCCAGATGGGCTCTGAGCATGGTTATTTATCGGTCGCCGATAGCCTGATAAAAAATTACTCTGAATATCGGCGCCTGTTTGCCGAGTACCGTTGTCCCGCTGACCGCCGTATTCAGGATTTTCTGAATGGCTATCTGAAGCGCCATGGTATTGAACAGGAGATTAAGCTGCCTACTGAAACATTTTCATTAAATGAACCGCAGCTGGCCAGAGAGCTTTCAGTTCCACTGAATAGCAATAAGTACAAATCAGACCTGCTGGAATCCTATCGAATCAAGCAGGGTGTTCTGCATAACCCGAAAAATGACCGTCGTACTACATCAGGTGTATTTCATATTGTTGAGGGTGGTCTGCCGATTCCTGCTGATAAAAAAGCAGTACCAGTGGATGTCTACGCCAATTTATTACAGGTAGCACTGGATCCGCCAGAAAATTTACTGGAGCTACCTATTTCCAGTGGCCTACCGAAGCCGATCAATCTCTGGGTTTCGTTACTACTGCGCCCTATTGTACGCCCCGAGGTAAAGGGCGTGCTTAATGAGAAAACACTGGAGACACGATTTTTTGCGCCTGGCAGTCTGGTTGCGAATCTGGATTTTGTTGAATCCATTTTTGGCAATGGCGGCGATCCCTTTCTGGCAGAAAATGACGCAGCACTCGATGTTGAACACTGGACGGGTCACAGTGGTTGCGTAATACTGGCACCGCACCTAACCAGGCTGACCAAGAAGGGTCTTGGCTTGCCACATTATGATGATGCTAGCGAGCGTCAGCGCAAGGATGATATGTGCTGGAAGAGTGATGATGAACTCTACAACAATGGCAGTGCCTTCAAGATCGTTTGTCGCGATATGAGCGGTGTGGTTGTTACCGTAATAGCTGATAATTATTTTGGCTATAGCAAAAAAGAAATCAAATCACAGATTAGTTATTCAGCCAATTTATTTGGAGGTGTCGAAGAGGAGCATGCCGGTGGTGCAGTGGCATTTCCAAGATTCAATCTCGGTACCAGTTACCTGCCAAAAATTGAAAAGGAAATGGAGAACCACACTTTTTCCTGGGTGTGTGAACAACACAGGCAGCACATAGTAATAAAGGAAGAGGGATATGCGGTAGATACCAACTGGAATAATATTTTATACATTCCTGAAGATGCCTGTATTGATATGCAAAGCCAAAGCATAAGATGGAAAAAAAACGGGGAAGAGAAACAGATCAAGCTACTGGCAAAACATACTTATATATATCCCAGTGGTTTCCGTGTGCACCTGCAAAAACATCCACAGGCACCAAGCTGGCGTTTGATTGGCACACTGGGTGAAGGTACTTTCTGTCATAAGCCCAGTACGGTGTCAGGCGGCGGTAAATCTGAGATATCAAAATCGATTCAGGATTCGATGATAACTGGCCCAGTCTATGTTGGTGATATTGAAGAAGACCTTGATCAGGTGACTGCGATTTTTAATCGCGATTACTCAACACGATTCAAAAATGGGAAGTCAAATGATTTCCGTGAGTTGCTGCATAAAGAACGTAGTCTTGGCTCTGTGATACGTGTGCTAACTCCATCAAAGACCGATTACACAGATGAGTATAACGATTGGCTGGAAACTATTCCGCAACATATTCTGGCGCTGGTATTTCTGATCAAGCGTTTTTATAAACAGGAATGGCAGAATGACTGGAGAAGGCATTTCACTGTTGATGAAGTGAATGGTAATCCTGGTCATGAACTAAAATATGATGGTCGCAAACTAATAACGAGTTATTTGCGAGTCGGTACCCATAGCGATGGAACATGGAGAATTTATAAACTGAGACAGGATTTTGTTGCCGCAACAAAAGTGCAAACAGAAGATGATATTAGCGCATCAATCGTAATGCCAGTATCACAACTTCAGGGCCTAAATAAACGTTATCATGTCGATAGTGTTAAGTTGGTGAAAAATTGCGAGAATCGATTGTTTCAGCGTCCTGATGATGCAATTATCAGGGGGCATGATAAACAGACTGAATCAGACCTCGCTGAGGATGGCAATTTCATTTCAAATTTTGAGCCACTCACCAGAGAAGATGCACAGAACCTGGTAGAAGATGCAGTAGGTTTTCAGGATTATACAAAGCCGATGCGTGATTTAATTAGAAGTGTTGCAAAGACTAATGAAGATGAATATTTTGTGTCCTCAGCACACCCAAGAATTGTTGATGGCAAGCCTAGCCTGAATGTACGTTACTTGCAGATAAGACCGGATCTGGCTGATTCACGCAGCCTGTATCTTGCGACTGTTGGAACGAGTTTATCGAGAGGGCTATCGGCTGATCAGCCTGTGCACTTCCCAGTTAATGCTGTTTTGCAGGGCCGTAGAAATAACCCCCAGGATAAAGCGGCTGGCATCAGACCCCTGGCTGTTTACAACCCAATTCACTATCAGGAATTGCCAGAGTTGTTTATGGATCTGATCTGTAGCCTGACGGGTAAATCACCCTCGACTACCGGAGCGGGATCTGAAGGCGCACTAACCAAGGGACCATTTAATGCGCTGTCAACGACAGCAGATTTAAATAATGCACTGGTCTCTTATATTCTGTGTGGGCACGATGGCTTTAGTAGTGCTGCAGGCTACATTGGTGCTCGCCGTCGTGTTGATCACGATATCAGTATGCTGATTCCTGAAATATGGTGTCGTATCCCTGTGGTACAGCGTGATCCAAAATACATGATTGAGAATGGCTATTTAGAAAAGCTGCATGATTTTGCACACGAAGGCAAAGTCGTGCATGCGAGTCGTCTGGGTTATCGAATCACAGAGAAGTTTGTGCACACATTTTTTGGAAAGGTGTTTGACAGTCCAACGATTGTATTTGATGAAGCTATGCTGAAACCAGAATCACAGGATATGCTGGCATACATTGATGGCATCAATAATATTACCGAGGCGCAACAGAAAGTAGCCAAAGCATATTTTGAAGATGGTTCAATTGATGATGCATGCCCACCATTACAGGCATTGCTGAATATTATGGCCTATGGTGAGTATAAAGGTAAAACTGTTGCGGATCCTGAGGTACGCGAGATGTTTAGCAGAGATTATTTAATGCAGAGTGACTGGTATCAGGAACGATTGAAAATTAAACAGAGTAGAGACACAAATCTCTGGAAAAGAAGCCGTGAATATATTGAGCAGAAAATGGATGAAGTCCCTGAAAATGAAACCGAGAAATGGGCGATGTTACAGGGCCGATTGGAAAAAGCAGATGAAATAATAGAGTGGTTATCTAGTCAGAGTTATCTGGAGAGTTTACAGGGTTCGTTAGGGGCTGACTGGATTCACAGAGATTAGTTTAGCTTGATAACACGAGTTTGATATTGCGGATTAAGGATTGAAGTTCTTTAACATAATTCTGTCCTGTTTCAGAATACTGATACAGGCCTTTTGCGAGATGCTCTCCAGTAATGACTTTTCCGGAATTTCTCAGTTGAGCTCTAATGTCTCGCAGTTTTTGATAGGCTGGATTCGTATTCAGATTATTCATGTAAGTTGAAACTGATTCCTCAACGGAATTATAACTGGCGACTTCGTGACTGGCATTGCCCTGCCGTTTGTTAGGTATAAGGCCACAGCCTTTGCTGTAGCACCACTGGCCAAAATAATTATTTGCCAGTTGTGCAAATCGAGAAGTACCCCAGCCGCTTTCCTTGGCCCCTTGTGCGAGGGCAAGTGAGACAGGGATGATATCAATTTTATCCAGCAGTGAACTCCATAATCTATTGTCATGCGGATCAATGCTGTCATTGTTGTAAATCTGACTGATGTGATTCAGCCAACGCTGCTCGCGGATATTCAGTTTCGATTTTTGACTGAGTCGGATTAGTTTGTTTCGATCATCAAGTATTTTGCGATTGTTCTTTTCAATGACGGGCGTTAGAAAGCTGATAAAGGCCTGCTTTCTTTCTGCACCAGTAGAGTAATTGTCAAAGTTGATCTGCTCTTTGTCAGTGATGAAATTAAAAGCAAAAGTCGCACTTATAGCGAACAGGCATAAGATTACAGAAATAATAAAACGCATAGCGTTAAATGAAGACATCCCTGTCTAGGGTAGACTGCTAGCTACAGCCCTTGGGTCTTGGCAGACCAGCGATTTTGTTAGCGCATTTGATCAGGCCTGTTGGAAACAGCGAGTAAATGTATTTTTGATCGCTACGATCTTTGCCATATTTATTTTTCATGATTTTTGAAAAATTACGAGGCTCACATACGGCACCATTTTCTGTAAAGTATTCGCGTGCTTCATTGATGATGTCCCAGTGCTCCTGAGTTAGTTCTGGAATTTGCTCATTTTTGGCGATTTGAACAGCGAGTTCTTCGCTCCATTCATCAAGATTTTCCAGCCAACCAGCCTCGCTGAGTTGGATGATCTTGCCGTTTACTTCTGCTTGCATTGTGGTTTCCTCTAAATAACCTAGTAGTTTGGTCAAGTATTATATAGGCAAATGAGAATTATTCAACCCATTAATAAAATAAGGTTAATAAATTATTATTATCGGGCTAGCTGATGCTCGATTTCAGCACGCTTTTCTTTGCCTTTCAGCTGTTCAATCAGGGTTAGGGCAAAATCCATGGCCGTACCGGGGCCACGGGAAGTGATGATATTGCCGTCGATTTCAATGGCTGTTGTTTGGATATTCAGTTCAGGGTAGTCAGACAGTGAGCCAGGATAACAGGTTACTTTTTTATTATCGAGTAATCCGGCAGCGGCCAGCGCCCTGGGTGCGGCACAGATGGCGGCAAGCCATTTATTACTGGCTGCGTGATGTTTCAGTATGGCCTGTATACGTGGGTCATCACGTAAATGGTTGGCACCGGGAAGCCCGCCAGGGAGCACGACTAAATCAAAAAGATTATTTTTTACCGTATCGATATTGGTATCTGGGATGATGCGGGTGCCGCGTGAAGCCGTGACCGGTTGATTATCCAGGCCAGCTGTTGTTACTTCGATACCGGCCCTGACGAGTAGATCGGTAATGGTAATAGCCTCAAGCTCTTCACAGCCCTGAGCAAGTGGGACCAGTGCATGTGACATGGTTTTCATCTCCTCTCAGTTCAAGTAGTTTTGAGACGGGTACTAGTTCTATACCATTTTCGGCTAATCGACTCAGGTTGTCCTTGAGAAAAGACAGAGTCGATGGGTGTGGGTGCGCAATAGCGATAGCGTGACCGTTTTTATTGACGAGATCAATAAATTGATCAAATTGCTTGTGGATGGTATCGGGCTCAAAGTCAGGGTCGAGGAATACATCGCGTACCAGATTGGGCACCTGATGGGCAGTGGCCATTTCGGTGATCACAGATTTGCTGCTGGTCAGGCTGTCGACGAAGAACATATTATTGTGCTTGGCAACTTCAGCCATCAACCAGTCCATGTGTCCCGGGTGTTGGCTGAGCAGGCTACCCATGTGATTATTAATACCCCTGATATAGGGGACAGAGGCAATATTGTCTTTCACCTGCTGACTAAACTGTTGTCTGGTCATGTGTAGTTTGAGCGTGCCAGGTGTTGGTTTATGGTGCTCTATCGATTGTAACGGCAGGTGCAACATGACTTCCTTGCTGGCATTATATGCCTGTGTTGCTAGTTGGGCTGCAAATTCAGTTTTGGGCAATATAGAAAGCGTAATGGGCGCCGGTAGATTAATGACTGCTTGGCCATATTCATAGCTGTTGCCAATATCGTCAATAATAATACTGGCAAGCTTGGCAGCCTCAGTGGCTGAACTAAAAATGGCAAGCAAATATAGAAATAAAAATTGTCTGATATATTTCTGGATATTCGCTCGCATCAATTTTATTTCATGATTTAGGATGAAGTATGCTTAGGCCTTTGAGTAATACCAGCGCCTCGTGCAACTGGTAATCTTCAGCAGCCAGTACTTTTTTATTTTTTTCGGACTCTTCCTTGGCCAGGTTTTCCTTTTTAATTTCTTCATCGGATTTATCAGGGTTCGAAATATGATTACCAAGATCAGCCTCTTTTAGACGTGACACCTTGTCTGTCTCTGTTTCGGTGATTTTGAAGGTGTCCAGATGAATATCAGGTTCAATGCCTTCACCCTGAATAGAACGGCCTGAAGGTGTGAAATAACGTGCAGTAGTAATTTTAACCGCGCCACCACTGCGTAGTTCCTGAATAGTTTGCACAGAGCCCTTGCCAAAGGATTTGCTACCCATGACGACGGCACGGTGATGATCCTGTAATGCGCCTGCGACAATTTCAGAAGCCGAAGCTGAACCACCGTTGATCAGGACTACAATCGGTGCATGGTTTAAGGTATCACCAGGTTTTGCATTAAATTCAAACTTAGAATTTTCAATGCGTCCCTCGGTGTAAACCAGCTTGCCTTTTTCGATAAAAAGATCGGCGACATCAGCAGCTGCGTTGAGAACACCACCTGGGTTGTTGCGAAGATCGAGAACCAGCCCCTTAAGCTCACTACCGTATTCTTCTTTCAATGAATTAATGGCCTTGAGCAGGTCTGCAGGTGTTTTGGACTGGAAGTTTGTGATGCGCACATAACCATAGCCAGGCTCTAACATACGGCTTTTAACGCTATCAACCTTGATGATGTCACGGGTAATAGAAATTACCAGTGGCTTATCAACGCCCTCGCGCACAATGGTGAGTTTGATAGCTGTGCCGGGTTTACCGCGCATAATGTTGACGGCATCGTTCAGGGTCATGCCTTTAACGGGTTTCTCATCGAGTCGAATAATCAGGTCGCCAGCCTGAACGCCAGCATGGAATGCGGGTGTGTCATCAATAGGAGAGATAACTTTGACAAAGCCATCTTCCATGCCTACCTGAATACCAAGGCCACCAAATTGACCGGTGGTGCCAATTTGCAATTCTTTGTATTCTTCGGGGTTAAGGTAGGTTGAGTGTGGATCCAGTCCTGAGAGCATGCCCTTAATGGCATTTTCGAGCAGGACTTTATCCTCGACTACTTCAACATAGTCAGATTTAATGCGCGAAAAAATATCAGAGAGATTACGTAACTCATTCAGAGGGAGGCCGTTAGTGGATTCCTTGCTGGCCATAACATTGCCAGTTATAGAGGCTGTGATGCCGATTAGGATACCCAGGGTTAAAAGAAGCGCTGTTCTGAACTGTTTACTCATTAAAAAACTCCGTGCACATAAAGCCGGTTATGTATAAATGCAGGCCCGGTTTGGCTTGCTTTGCAAGCTCGGTAGTAAGGGCTGGTTACTATAAGTGTGGCCACACTATAGCATTATTTTGAGTAAAAGCTGAACGATGGGTTCCCTGTAATTGCTCTCTAATGAAATCACTAGCAAGATTACCGCGTTGCGGCGTGTCTGGCCTTGCTGGAGCACCACTCCTGAGGGTCAATGGGTTTGCCACGAGAGCGAATCTCAAAATAAAGCCCGGGGTCTGGTTGGCCACCGCTGTCCCCGGTTGTGGCAATGATCTCGCCCGCGGTGACCCAGTCTCCAGCCTGCTTAAATAATGATTCGTTGTGACCATAGAGACTCATATAGCCATCGCCATGGTCAATGATGGAGATAAATCCGAATCCCTGTAGCCAGTCAGAAAAAGCGACACGGCCATGGCTGATGGCGCGAACGGGTGTGCCATAAGAAGATCCAATCAGTACGCCATTCCATTTTAAGTCACCCTGATTACGCTTCTGCCCATAGTGAGCGATGAAGGGGCCTTTGATAGGCCAGGGTAATGTGCCTTTTTGTTGCTTAAAGGGCCTGTCTTCTCCGGGAGACACTGGGATATCGGCCAGTATCTGGCCGAGAGAGTGGAGAAGGTCTTCAATTTTATTACGGCTGGCCTCGAGGCCGGTTAGAGTCTGTTCCTGATTCTTTATTTTTTCATCAAGCTGGACGAGCAGTTGATTGCGTTGTAAACGCTGCTTCTGAAGCTCGCGTGTCTGCTTTTTACGTGTCTCAAGCGCGGATTTCTGTGAATCAAGGTTATTGGAGAGCTCCAGTTCCTGTTGTCGCTTACTTTCGATAGTTGTAATGAATTGCTGTATTTCAGTCTGACGCGCCCTGTTCAGGTAGTTAAAATAGGCCTGAATTCGCCCCATTTCAGCAGGATCCTGCTGATTAAGTAGCATCTTCATGTTTTGCTGGGCACCCAGTGCGTAGGCAGCCCTGAGCTGCTCGCCAAGAATAAATTTCTGTTTTTTTAGTTGCCGATTGAGTAGTTCGAGATTTTTTCTAGTTTTGGTGATGCGAGCGTTGATGGCCTTTATCTCGTCTTCAGTCTTTTTGAGAGCTCGAGCATTATTGCTGATTGCACTCTCGAGCTGTTGCAATTCGGTAAGGGTATTGCCGCGGTGTCCACGGGTTTCTTTCAGGTGTTTTTGAATATTGAGAATACTTTGTTGTAGGCGATCGAGCTTTTCCTGATAGACGGGAATATCAGACTCATTTTCAGCAAACAGGGTAACTGGTTGATATAAGGGATAAAAAGCTAGCAGAAAGCAGATTGAGCCGTGCTTTATTATAGGTTGTGCGAGAATTGAACTGGTGTTTTTATTACGCAAAAACAGAGCCTTTCTTTCAATTATTAAAAATATTAAGTTTGTTTTTATATTTTATCTGTTCGGTGTATTTTTTACTGAAACAGTGTAATATCGTATTGGTTTTTAATTATATAGTTATAGATCAACGTAGAGGTCAAGGTAGCTCATGAGTGCAAGTCAGGAAGATCCATTATTAATGACTCGTGAAGAGGATATTAACCGTGCATCGCGTTCACTTAAAGCGATGTCGCATCCGCTTCGTTTAAAAATACTCTGTACGCTGGGCGACCAGGAAGTCAGTGTACAGGATATCGTAGATGCTGTGGGTACCTCACAGAGTAATATTTCACAGCATCTGGCCATTTTACGTGATAAGGGTATTCTGGCATCACGTAAGGACGCCAATAAGGTGTTTTATCGTGTCGGCGATACCCGCACGCTACGACTGATTGGTATGATGCAGGAGGTTTTCTGTTCCACTGGTCTAAAATTCGGTGATTTTGAATAAATAAGCGTTTTATTATGGAACAGATGTTTGAGTTTGTAGCGAACCATCCTTATTTGTGGATGGCGTTGGTGGTTGTACTGGTGTTGCTGGTTAAGGCTGAGTTTGAGAGCCGGACGAACCAGTCGATTCATCTTAATCCCATGAGTGCAATTCGTCTTATTAATAGCAATGATGATGCGCTGATTATCGATGTGCGCGAGAGTAGTGATTTTGGTAAGGGGCATATTAAAGGGGCGACCAATCTGCCGCTCTCTGTGTTCAAGGAAAAGCTGGATAGTCTCGCCTCAAAAAAACAATCAGTAGTACTCGCATATTGTAACAGTGGTGCCTCGTCTACCAGGGCCTGTCGCTTACTGACTCAGGCCGGTTTTACCAATGTACACAATATTGCAGGCGGCATAAATGCCTGGCTGGAAGCAAAATTACCAACAACAAAAAAATAATTTTAATGAGGCGTTAATTAAGGCGCTGCTTTAGAGTGGATTACTATGACAGAAGAAAATCAACAGGTAGCAGAGCAGCAGTTTGCTATTCAGAAAATTTATTTAAAGGATGTGTCGTTTGAAGCACCTAACTCACCCTCTGTTTTTGCTGATGGTGAATGGAAACCAGATATTAATGTGCAAATAAATAGTTCACATCAGGCAGTTGGGCAGAACATCTATGAGGTGTTGTTAAATATAACAGTTACTGCCAAGAAAAATGAAAAAACAGCTTTTCTTGTTGAGGTAAAACAGGCCGGCCTGTTTATGCTATCAGGTTTCCCAAAAGAAAATCTGGAGGGAATGCTGGGCGCCTATTGTCCGGAGGCGTTGTTTCCGTTTGCAAGGGAAGCTATCGCTGATTTTGTCAACAAGGGAGGTTTTCCATCTCTATTACTTTCACCGATTAATTTTAATGCGTTGTTTATGCAGCAGAAACAGCAACAGGCAGCCGCGGCTCAAGGTACGGCCCATTAATTAATGTCTGCTGAGGATAAAGCAGGACCAGGGCCGGTCACGGTTATAGGTGCGGGTTCATGGGGTACTGCGCTGGCCATACATATGGCCAATGCTGGCTCAGAAGTCACGTTATGGGGGAACGAGCCTGAGCACATGGAGCGCCTGCAGAAAGAGCGCTGTAACCAGCAGTTTATTCCAGATATTCCCTTTCCTGAGACATTAAAGATACAGCCCAGCTTGGAGCTGGCACTGAAATCAGCCAGCTGGATTTTGCTGGCTATCCCCAGTTATGTCTTTCGTTCATTTCTGGCCAAGGCCTCGGTTTTTATCGATAAGGATACTGCGGTGACCTGGGCCAGTAAGGGTCTTGAAGAAGGTACCGGTAAATTGCTGCATCAGGTGGTTAAGGAAGAGCTGCCACAGTGCTCTAAATTTGTAGTGATATCAGGGCCTACTTTTGCCCGAGAGGTAGCGTTGGGCTTGCCAACGGCAATTACAGTGGCTTCAGAATCAGAGGAGCTGGCCAATAAGATCAGTCACTGCCTGCACCACGGAAACTTCAGGGCCTACACTAGCAATGATATGGTTGGTGTTGAGCTGGGTGGTGCGCTAAAAAATGTACTGGCGATTGCCTCGGGTGCGGCTGATGGTCTGGGGTTTGGTGCCAATGCGAGGGCGGCGCTGATTACGCGTGGACTGGCTGAGCTGATGCGACTAGGTGTGGTAATGGGAGCCCATCGTGAAACCTTTATGGGCCTTGCCGGCATGGGTGATCTGGTTCTGACCTGTACCGATAACCAGTCTCGAAATCGTCGTATGGGCCTGAAGCTGGCAGAGGGACTGTCAAAAGAGGAAATAAAACAGCAGATAGGTCAGGAAATTGAAGGTGTCAGGACCGCACGAGAAGCAATGCGCCTTGCCGAAAAATATAACGTGGAACTGCCCATTATCGAGCAAGTATACAAGGTGTTATACGAGAACCTGTCTCCACAGGAGGCCGTCAGGCAACTACTTGAAAGAAAACCAGGCTCAGAAATTGTTCACGACCAACACTAACCCATCCCTTTAAAACCTGTCTGACGTAAGGCTTCATAAACCACAATGGCAGCTGTATTGGATAGATTAAGGCTGCGGCTGTTTTTTAGCATAGGTAGGCGCAGGGTATTTAAAGGGGCTAGTGAATCCAGATATTCCTGGGGCAGGCCTCGGGTCTCAGGGCCAAAAATTAAGGAATCACCGGCTAAATAGCGTGCCTCGTAATAGTTACGTTGTCCCCGTGTTGTTAACGCATAGACGTTACCAGAGCCGGAATTACCAAGTTTGGCAGTGAAGGCATCCAGAGAAGTATGTATCTGAACATCGGCCCATTCATGATAATCGAGTCCAGCGCGGCGGAGTTTTTTATCATCGAGTTCAAAACCCAGTGGCTCAATCAGGTGTAAGTAGCAGCCGGTATTGGCGCACAGCCGTATGATGTTGCCAGTATTGGGTGGAATTTCTGGCTGGTACAGGACGATGTTGAACATAGCGATAGTTTATCGGTAGTTGTAATTAATCACATCTAGTTTGATGAGGTTCACGCTTTTGGTGGTGATATTTGCTATATAGTATGAATAAGAATTGGTTAGCTATCCAAATGAGACAATAATGAGCGAGCAAGTATTAAATTCAGAATCAGGCATTGAGCCTGATGCATTAACAAAGGCGACGATTTTGCTCGTTGACGATGACCCGTTAATTATCGAAAGCCTGAGTTTTTTGCTGCGTAAGCAGTACCGGGTTGTTGCTGCTGATTCAAGGGCCAGGGCCAATGAGCTTCTGGCCGAGATGGATGAAAGACCGGCCATAGCGCTGATCGACCTTGGTCTACCACCATTGCCGCATAAACCGGATGAGGGATTTAGCTTGATCCGTGAGCTGCTGCTACAGCCAGGTGATATGAAAATACTGGTGCTGTCGGGCCAGAACAATGATGTAAATATTCAGCACGCACTGACGCTAGGCGCTGTCGACTTTATTGCCAAGCCCGCTGATCCACCTCTACTGCTGTCCAGATTGCAGCACCATATGCGCTTACGCGAAGTAGAGCAGCGGCGCGCCAGGCAAAAAGATTACTCCATTATTGGTAAGAGCGCGGCAATGGAGGTGATACAGCAGCAGATACAGCAGTTTGCTGACTCACCGTTCCCTGTGCTGATACAGGGGGAGTCTGGAACTGGTAAAGAGATGGTTGCCAGGGCGATACACGAGCAGAGTCAGCGGCACTCTGAACCGTTTATGGCAATTAACTGTGCCGCGATAGCCCCCGACTTATTAGAGGCACAGTTATTTGGTCACCGTAAAGGCGCTTTTACAGGAGCCAGTCAGGAGCACAAAGGCTTTTTTATTGAAGCCGGACAGGGTACGTTGCTACTGGACGAAATTGGGGAGCTACCATTGCCCTTGCAGGGCAAGTTGTTGCGTGTTATCGAGAGCGGTGAGTTTTACCGAGTTGGTGATACTCAGCAATTGAAATCAAGGGCACGTATTGTTGCCGCGACTAACAAGGTGTTACGCGATGAAGTGGTGGAAGGTCATTTCCGTGCGGACCTGTACCATCGCCTGAGCATTCTTAACGTCAATATGCCGCCATTAAGGGACCGCAATAGCGATAGCTTTCTTTTGCTGGATCATTTTCTGTCGACCTATGCCGACTCGGTTGCGCCCTTTGAGCTGGATGAAGGCGCCAGGGCGCTTTGGGCCAGTTATGCCTTTCCCGGTAATATTCGCGAATTACGTAATATCGTTATTCGCCTGGGAACGAAATATCCGGGTGAGAAGATTACACGGGCGGTGCTCGAAAATGAGCTGGAAACACAATTGTCATCCAGTGATTTGTCAGAATCTAGCCATGTGTTGAGCGATGAATTTATCAAACAGCAATTGGCATTGGGCGAGTTTTCTCTGGATGACCTGCTGGAAGAGGTGGAGAGTCGATGTATTAGACTGGCACTGGAAATGAATAATAATAAGGTCAGCAAGGCGGCTGATGCCCTGAAAGTTAATCGCACTACACTGTATAGCCGTGTGCAGAAATTAGGAAAGTTATAGCTATGTACCAGGGACACTTTGGCCTGGAAAGGGCTCCTTTCAAAATCACACCAGATACCAGCCTGTTTTTCGAAGGTAGTCAGCGTGGTGCAGCACTTGATGCCCTGATGTACGCTATATCAAGTGGTGAAGGAATTACCAAAGTTGTGGGTGAGGTAGGTAGTGGTAAGACCATGCTTTGCCGTATGCTAGAAGTACGTCTGGTGGGTGAAGTAGACGTGGTTTATATCGCAAATCCAAGCCTGTCGCCAGATAATATACTGCACGTTATCGCCCATGAGCTGGGGCTGGACGTTGATAGCAACAGCAATAAGCTCGATGTGATGCAGAAAATACAGACCTATTTACTGAAAAAGCACGCAGATAATCGTCAGGTAGTCCTGTTCGTGGAAGAGGCACAGAGTATGCCTATCGAAACACTCGAGGAAATCCGCCTGCTGAGTAACCTGGAAACAGAACAAAGCAAATTACTGCAAATGGTGCTGTTTGGTCAGCCAGAGCTGGATGATAAGCTGGCGCAGGCAGAAATTCGCCAGTTAAAGGAACGTATAACACATAGTTTTTACCTCGAGCCGTTTCCGCCCAGTGATACGCTGGAATATCTCAATTTTCGTCTACGCAATGTTGGTTATCGCGGTCCTGATGTTTTTAACCAGAAAACCGCTAACGCCATTGAGAAATATTCAGGTGGCTTGACCAGAAGAATCAATATCCTTGCAGATAAAGCCCTGATGGCATCGTTTTCTGAAGGTGGTCATGAGGTAACCGTTAAACATGTAAAGGCCGGTGCGATTGACAGTGATTTTGCAAAAAAACATGACTGGAAACAGTGGCTGGTAGCGGCAGCGATAATTACAGGGCTGGGTATAGCAGTCTGGCTGGGCATGATAATTGGCAAATCAGATGGAAAATTGATAGCTACCGAAAAAAACGCTGAGCATGCGGTAAAAATGGTTCCTGAAGCTGCTGCAGATCGCGTAAGCACCAATACTAAGGTCGTTGATAGCACACTGGAAAAGCGTTTAATGGCGACGGATCAGTGGTTATCTGTAGCGCCGGATATGCACTACAGCATACAATTGTTTGTAACACGTGTTATAGATGCCGCAGGGGTCGAGGAATTTCTGGGTGCGCTCCCCGAAATGCTTGATTTTGAAAGAATTTATATCTATGAGACAATGATCGATGGTGTTGAGATGTACAGTGTGCTTTATGGGGATTTTTCCTCACGGCAGGAATCTAGAGAAATGCTTCGCCGTCTGCCAGCTGAGCTGCAGGAAAGCCAGCCTTTTTTAAGAAGGGTGAGTGCGTTGCGTAAGGACTTGGTACGAAATTAATGATGGTTGAGCGGGTTGGATAAAGGAAATTGGCTCAATGAGATATGTGGGTGATCAAATGATAATAATGATAAAAAATGCTTCAATGCTGTTTCTTCTGTTGATACTAACGGCCTGTGGAGCGAGTAATCCTCCGGTAATGTCTGAAGGGCATTTGAAAGGTGGAGATGAGGCTGTTGATGCCATACCGGCACCAGTCATTGATGTTCCTGTCCTGCCAGAGCCAGAGCCACGTCCAAATCTTGAGACATACACCGTGATTGTAAATCAGGTGCCAGTACGTGAACTGCTGTTCTCTATGGCCAGAGATGCCAAATTAAATCTTGATATCGATGGTGATATCAATGGCAAGGTAACGATGAATGCAATTGATCAGACCCTGCCGCAAATTCTTGAGCGCCTGGTCAGGCAGACAGATATTGATTACCGGCTTGAAGATGAAACGCTGTATGTGCGAGCTGATAAACCACGTCTGCAATTATACGATGTCAATTATCTGAATATGTCGCGCTTGAGTAAAGGCAGTGTTGACGTTGCAACCGAAATCAGTTCAACAGGCTCGGATGCAAAAGGTGGTGGCTCGGGTGGCGGCAACAACTCCAGCTCGACGGTTGAAAATGAGTCAAATAATGAATTTTGGAAAACATTAATAATAAATGTTGCTGGTGTACTTGGTGAAGAGGCTAAGATTAGTGATGACATTCAGCAGACCAGCTCTAATATTTTAGTTAACCGTGAAACCGGCGTCATAGGCGTGCGAGCAACATCAAGGCAGCATAAGCAGATACGTGAACTACTGGATAAAGTGGTGGGTAGTGCACAGCGCCAGGTGATGATTGAGGCGACAATTGCAGAGGTGAAGTTGAGCGATCACTACCAGGCAGGTATTGATTGGTCAATGATGAGAGTTGACTCATTGGGAAACATTGATCAGATAAACCAGAATTTACTCGGCGGTAGTCTGGGAACAACGCCTTTCTTTCAATTATCTGCTCAAGGTACGACTGGTAATGGCGAGCAGCTAGGTGCGACATTAAAAGCACTGGAAACCTTTGGCGATGTCAAAGTTCTGTCCAGTCCTAAAGTGATGGCATTGAATAACCAGACAGCTGTACTCAAGGTTGTAGATAGCGAAGTATATTTTCTGATTGAAGTAGAGAAAGGAACAGTTATCGATGGCATCTTTACTGCTGGCACAATCACTACCGAAATCAATACTGTACCAGTTGGCTTTGTTATGTCAGTAATGCCATATGTAGATCAAAATGATGTGGTTACTTTGCATGTGCGCCCAACTATCTCACGCGTAATTGGTAGAGCAAAAGATCCCAATCCTGCTTTGGCAGACGCAGGCGTTGAGAACGAAGTGCCTATCATCCAGGTGCGAGAAATCGAATCGGTATTAAAGGTGAACAATGGTGATACAGCAGTTATTGGTGGTCTGATGCAGGATCAGATCAATAAACATCGAAGTGGCGTACCTATTTTGTCGAGTATTCCATTACTGGGTGCGTTGTTCTCCTATCAGGATGATGAGTATGTGAAGTCCGAGCTGGTGATTTTTATTCGCCCAGTTGTCGTACATGATGCCAGTCTAGATGGAGATCTAAAAGATTACAAAAAATACCTGATGGAAGATTTTGATGCCAGTGCTGGACAGAGCAAATAGCTGAGGTTGTTATGAGCCTGTTACTGGACGCATTAAAAAAGGCCGAGAAGGAGAAGCAGAGGGCGCGTGAAGCCGAGGCAGGGTTATCCGGTCAAAAAGAACAGACTGAAAAAAACAGGCAGGACGTATTGCCTGAAGAGTTGCCCGAGCCAGCGCCTGATGTAGAGGAGCCCTTAGCATCCGAAGAAAGTAGTGATGAACTTGAGCTGGTACTCGATGATGTGGAAGAAGTACCAGCAGAGATCACTTTGCCAGCTGAAGAACCAGAGACTGAGGCTGAGGTTAAGCAGGGTCCACTGACACTGTCGCCAGAATACGAAAAGAGTGCAGCGACAACCACGACAGTGTCAGACCAGGCGTTACAGCTACTGGTATATAAAACCAATAAAAGATACAGGCAAAAACACAAAATAGTATGGGGGAGTATGCTGTCAGTGGCAGCCATTATCCTGCTGACGGCTGGCGGCTATTATTATTTAGGTGTGATGGATGAGATGGATGCGCTTGAGCGTAAACACCGACTAGCGATGCGTGAGGTTCGTGCAGGCACTGAGAGGAAGACCTTAGTGCGGCCAGTACAGGATGATGTCAGTAAAGCAGCAACACAAGAACAGCAAGTAGTGAATACGGTAACGGAAGAAAAAATAGCTACAGCAAAAAAATCGAATAAATCAGTATCACAGGTAAGGCAGAAAGCTGATACTGAGCGTCAGATTTTAATAATGAAGACAGATGCATTAGATCACGTCAATGCATGGCTGAGAGATGCATGGATGGCCTATAACAGAGCAGATTATAGGGCTGCAAGTGAGGCATATGAAAAAGTCCTCAAGCGTGAGCCGAAGAACCGTGATGCACTGCTAGGTGTTGCCGCCATTGCCGTTAAAAAAGCAGACTATAAAAAAGCCAAAGAGAGTTACCAGTTATTGCTGAAATTAAATCCGCGCGATGAGGTGGCAATGTCAGCGATGAGCAACATTAAAAACTTCTCGATGAACTCGCTTGATGAAAGCAAGCTCAAATTTATGCTGCAGCAACAACCAGAGGCAAGCCATTTGAATTTTGCACTTGGAAATATATATGCGCGACAGGGAAGATGGCCAGAGGCGCAGTCGGAATATTTCAGGGCGTGGCAGGGTAATAAAGAAAATGCAGATTATGTATACAATCTTGCAGTGAGTCTCGATCAGCTAGGTAAAACCAAAGAAGCATTGGGCTTTTATAAAAGCTGTCTGTCACTGGCGCAGGGGCAGAATATTAGTTATTCGAAGGATACGGTAGAAAATCGTATTCAGGTGCTATCAGCAAAGTAGATATAGATGAGCTCGCAGGAAAAAAATCAAAGCGCAAAAAAAAGGCTGGGTGAACAGCTTATAGAAAAAGGTTTGGTTACTGCCGACCAGGTAGAGATTGCGTTAACGGAGCAAAAAAAGAATGGTCGCCTGATCGGCGAAATCCTAGTTTCACTCGGCTTTATTTCCGAATCCGTTATGCGAGACATGCTTGGCCAGGTGCTTGGTATAAGCAGCGTGGATTTGAGTACGGTTGTGCCTGATGCCCAGGCGCTGAAATTAATCCCAAAAGAAATTGCAGAAAGGTATGTGATCGTACCGATAGGTTACAAACCTGAAGATCAGCATCTGCGCCTGGCAATGAAAAACGCAACAGACTTACAGGTGCTTGACCGTGTGCATGCACTAGTTGGTCGGAAGATTGAAATTACACCTTATGTATCTGGTGAAGGTGAAATTAAAAAAGCCATTGACCAGTTCTATGGTTATGAGTTGTCAGTCGATGGCATTCTGCACGAGATAGAAACAGGCGAAATCGATTATAAGAGCCTGGATGCGGTAGAGGACGAATATAGTCAGCCATTAATCAGGTTGGTTGATGCCATACTTGCGGATGCAGTAAAACGAGATGCATCAGATATCCATTTTGAGCCGGAAGAGGGATTTCTGCGACTACGTTATCGTATCGATGGAGTGCTAAGGCAAATACGCAGTTTGCATAAAGACTACTGGTCAGCGATTGTTGTACGTCTGAAAGTAATGTCATCGATGAATATAGCTGAGACAAAAATATCTCAGGATGGCAGGCTGAGTTTACAGGTGCAGGGCCACCGTGTTGACTTTCGTGTTTCGGCGCAACCGACAACACACGGTGAAAACATTGTATTGCGTGTACTGGACAGGGCCAAGGGCATTGTGCCACTGGATAAACTGGGTCTGCATGAAGACACGCTAAATGCATTGAAAATGATGATGGCACGGCCAGAAGGGATCATCCTGGTAACGGGGCCTACTGGTAGTGGTAAGACAACAACACTCTATTCTCTGCTGAATTATGTGAAGTCTGAAGAAGTAAATATTATGACGCTGGAAGATCCTGTTGAGTATCCAGTGGACATGATACGGCAGACATCGATTAATGAAGTAGCAAGAATGACATTTGCTGATGGCATACGCTCTATGATGCGTCAGGATCCGGATATTATCCTCGTTGGTGAGATTCGTGATGAAGATACGGCTGAAATGGCATTTAGAGCCGCGATGACCGGGCACCAGGTGCTGACAACGCTGCATACAAATTCTGCGATCGGCGCAATTCCTCGCCTGCTTGATATTGGTGTTTTACCTGACATCATGACGGGCAATATTATTGGCATCATCAGTCAGCGCCTAATACGACTATTATGCCCGCGCTGTAAAAAAGCAGTTATGTCTGACGTGGTAGATAGTAAACTATTAAAAGTGAATGAACCGATCAGGATATATGAAGCAGCTGGCTGTGAGCATTGCGACAATACAGGATATAAGGGGCGTTTATCGGTTATAGAGGCACTGACCATTGGAGATGAACTGGATGAACTGATAGCCAAAAGGGCGACACTGGGTGAATTGAAAGAATGTGCGATAAAAACTGGCTATAAAACATTGGCAGACGATTCAATCAGGGTTGTCATGGATGGATTGACCTCGTTACAGGAAGTGTCTCGCGTAATTGATATGACTCAGCGATTAAAGTAAATCGAAGAAGACTATGCCAGACTACAAATTCAAAACAATTGATGAGGCAGGGAAAGTAAGAAGCGATACCATGATTGCCAGTAATCCAATGGAACTGGAGAAGCGACTGGGAAGTATGGGTTTTGATTTACTGAGCTACCAGGAACAGGCAAAGGCCTCAGGTTCGATTTTTGGCAGGAAATCGATCACGAGAAGGGAGCTGATTAATTTTACTTTCCATATTGAACAGCTAATGAAGGCGGGGGTGCCGCTGCTGGATTGTTTGCGCGATATTCGTGACAGCCTGGAATACAGTCACTTTACCGATATATTGCAAACGATTATCGATGATATTGAAGGCGGTAAAACGATGTCTCTGGCCCTGGCCGAGCATAAACATGTATTTGATGATGTCTATGTGACCCTGGTAAGAGTGGGTGAAGAAACCGGGCAGTTAACCAAGGTACTGAGAGAGATGGGTGAGACCTTGCGTTGGCAGGATGAGCTAGCATCACACAGTAGAAAAATCATGATATACCCAGCTATAGTAACCGCGGTAGTCTTAATTGTTGTCACATTTTTAATGACTTATTTGATGCCGCAGCTATTACCATTTATAAAAAATATAGGTACAGAAATACCCACCCATACAAAAGTTCTTATAGCTGTTTCATCGGCATTTGTGAATTATTGGTATCTAATATTTATGGCGCCGATATTGATCTATGCTGCCATCAAGGCAATCGTTAGAGTCAATCCAGCTGTCCAGTATACTGTCGACAGCATGAAATTAAAAATCTGGCTATTTGGGCCTTTGATGTTAAAAATAAAAATAGCACGCTTTGCCAATTATTTTGCAATGATGTATGGCTCAGGAATAACGGTATTGAATGCCCTGAAAATATCAGAGGGTATTATGAATAACGTAAAACTGGAGGATTCGATTAGAACGGCCAGGGAAAAAATTACTGAGGGCATGCAGATTAGTGAAAGTTTTGAGGCTACAGGCGTATTTCCTTCAATGGTAGTGCGCATGATAAAAGTAGGCGAAGACACAGGCGCAATGGATGATGCGCTGCTTAATGTTAGCTATTTTTATGACAGGGAAGTAAAAGAATCAATTGATAAGATTGAGCCAACAATGATGCCAGCATTAACAGTAATACTAGGACTTGTGATGATGTGGATTATGATGTCAGTGTTAGGTCCAGTGTATGATGCAGTCGCAAACATTAAGATTTAATTCAGAGATTATATAAAACAGTGAATAGAATCTTTTATTTTTCAGGGCACAGATTAACCGCCTTTCACTGGGACGGCAAAAAATTTCAGGGCGCCTGCTCATTTGAGCCAGACGCTGAAGGTCTGAACAAGTTTAGAGAGTATTTGCAAACCACTGTAAAATCACCAGCAAGACTCCTGGTCGATGTTATTGAAGAAGACTTTAGAATAGAAACAATACCACACGTTTTTGGCAAAGACAGGAAAGCCGT
>JAOUPA010000196.1 GCA_029880105.1 Gammaproteobacteria bacterium | reverse complement strand
GGCCAAAGGGCGCCTGGTAAATCTGGGTTGCGCTACAGGTCACCCAAGCTTTGTTATGTCTGCATCATTCACCAATCAGGTTATGGCACAGATTGAATTCTATACCAATGGTGATAGTTACGGAAACCAGGTCTACATTTTACCAAAGCAACTCGATGAAAAAGTTGCACGTCTACATCTAGGTAAAATTGGTGCCCACCTGACACAATTGACACAGGCTCAGGCTGATTATATCAACGTACCTGTTGAAGGCCCCTACAAGCCTGATCACTACCGTTACTAGTTTAAATCTCCGGATAGACCATATTAGAGTCTATCCGGTTTTTTAACTGAACTCGCTAATATATAGGTAGATATGAGCACCAATTCCAATAAACCCGTATTCAGTTGTGAGTTTTTTCCACCACGCACCGATGATGGCATGGAGAAACTCATTGACACACATCAGCAATTAAAGGGCACTATCAACCCCTCATTCTTTTCTGTTACTTTTGGTGCTGGCGGTACCACGCGTGATCGCACACTTGAAACAGTTAAGCAACTTCGTGCTGATGGTGCACAGAATATTGCACCACATATTTCATGTATGGGTTCGAGCAAACAACAGCTCTCTGAGTTGCTCGATACATATATATCACTCGGTATAAATCGTCTGGTGACATTACGTGGTGACATTCCAAAAGAAGGCACACCCGATAATGATTTTTCATACGCGAATGAACTTGTATCATTTATTCGCGAAAAAACTGGCGATCACTTCCATATCGAAATTGCCGCCTATCCAGAATATCATCCAGAGTCAACTTCACCTGTTGATGATTTCAACCACTTTGTTAATAAAGCGCGAGCAGGCGCAAACTCTGCAATTACACAATATTTTTACAATATCGATGCCTATGCGCATTTTGTAGAGAGGTGTGAACGGGCTAATCTGAATATCCCAATTGTGCCCGGCATAATGCCGATTACCAACTATGCCAGCCTGGTTCGCTTTTCTGATGCATGTGGTGCAGAAATCCCAAGATGGATCAGAAAACAACTTGAAGCCTATGAAAATGATATCGACAGTCTTCGAGCTTTTGGCATAGATGTGGTTGCAGAGTTATGTAACCAGTTACTTGTTTATGGCGCACCTGGCTTACATTTCTATACTCTCAATCAGGCTGAAGCCACCTTAAGCATATGGGAAAAAATTAACAAATAGGCTCTCTCAAAAAACCATAAACGCAGCCATGATTCGACTTTATCAGACCACTGCACTTAACATCGGCGAGCTTATTGAGCTAGACAAAAACCCCTCCCATCACCTGATTCGTGTACTTCGAGCTAGGGCAGGCTCGGTAGTGACACTATTCAATGGCGATGGACATGAGTACCTCGCCGAGCTTGTTGACGACAATCCAAAGCACTGCCACCTTAGAATTAAACAACGGCTTAAAGTTGAAAATGAATCACCACTACGAATCACTTTATTACAGGGGATCTCTCGTGGTGACAGAATGGACACAGCAATTCAAAAATCAATAGAACTAGGCGTACATGCGATAATCCCAGTCGACTGCCAGTGCTCTGGCAGTAGCGTGAAAGGTGAACGCGCAGATAAAAAGCATCACCACTGGCAACAAATTGTAATCAGCGCCTGCGAGCAATCCGGTCGCTGTTATATTCCACCGGTCTCTTCTATCTCCAGTTTTTCTGATGCTATAAATCTGGATAATTCATCCAGTAAAATTATTCTCGACCCACAGGCACATTTGACTTTCAATCAGCTACAAAAACTTGAGGGTGATATTTATCTATTAATAGGCCCGGAAGGTGGCTTCAGTGATGACGAAATCAGGCAGGCATGCAATAGTGGGTTTACGGCCATTTCTTTAGGGCCAAGAATACTACGTACTGAAACTGCAGGGCCTGCCAGCATAGCAATTGCTCAAACGTTGTGGGGCGATTTAGGTTAAATCAATATCCGGAAGTTTAATTTTGGCCAGCTTCCGCTTCCTTGATCATATTCTCAATACCATCAATATCCAGAATACTTACAGCTGCACCATTAATACGTGTTTTCTGTATTACCATAGGATGACTATGCACATCGAGCAAGGAATCTGGATCAACAACAATCTGATCACGACTAAATTGCGTCACATGAGGTACGCCCGATACAATCAGCCCAATATAGGGATAACGTGATTCATTGTCGCTGGCAGTATAAATCATTGCCACCTGCGTATTCTGATTCACCGCTTTAATAGCAGCACCTTCTGCGGCCTCAAATGACACAAGAGGGACATCAACTCCATGCCACCTCATTTTACCTACATACCATGCAGGCATACTTTGTACACGCATTACTCCCTGAGCGGACACCATTTCAGCAATTGATGAACTAGGTACAAGTACATTCTGGCTACGAAGCGTCAGAATAATGCATTTAATAAACTGTATATTCTGAGCCATACTATCGTGACAACTCTAGCAATGCATTAATATTTTTCATCAGTTCTTCTTCCTGATATGGCTTACCAAGATACTGCTCAACGCCGATGCCTTTCGCCCTTTCCTTATGCTTTGTTCCGGTACGTGAGGTAATCATAATAATAGGAATATCTTTTAACCGTTCCTCATTGCGCATATATGTGGCCAATTCGAAACCGTCCATTTTCGGCATCTCGATATCCAGCAACATTAAATCCGGTATCTGTTCCTGCAGTTTATTTGTTGCATCTAGGCCATCAGTTGCCAGCATTACCTTCATGCCATGACGCTCCAGGATTCTGGCCGTTACCTTACGAATGGTAATAGAGTCATCCACCACCATAATCGTAGGCTCTGTATCGCTAACAATCTCTTCAGCCTCTTCTTCAACAACAATTTCTTTAAACAGGCTCTCACCTACAACCAGTGCCGACATTTCAAGTATAAGCACGACTCGACCATCCGCAAGAATGGTTGCACCAGCAATACCGCGGACTGCACCTATTTGCATGCCTACTGGCTTCACAACTACCTCACGTCTACCAAGTAGATTATCGACATGAAGCGCAAAGTGCTGATCACCAACGTGCACAAGCAGTACTGGGAACAACTGCCCCTGATCTGCGTAATTATCCTGTTGCCCTGTCAGAATACGTCCCAGGTGTTTCAGTTCATATTTAACGTTATTAAATTCATATTCAAGATCGCCACTATCATAAAAGCTTTGCAGCTCAGTACCGGTGATTCGAACAACACCTTCAATGCTCGCCAGTGGTACTGCATAGATATCATCACCTGTTTCTACTAGCAATGCCTGATTAATCGCCAATGTAAGTGGTAACCTGATTCTAAAGCTAGTACCTTTTCCACGCTCAGTATTGATCTCGAGAACGCCACCCAGCTGTTTAATCTCACTATCAACCACATCCATACCAACACCACGGCCAGCCACCTGCGTCACCTGCTCAGCAGTGCTAAAGCCGCTCTTAAGAATAAACTGCAGTACATCATGATCTGTCAGCTCATTGTCTTCATTGA
>JAOUPA010000046.1 GCA_029880105.1 Gammaproteobacteria bacterium | reverse complement strand
GGCACTGGAACGCATGGAGGAAATCGCCCCGGCACACGTCGATTCACCGTTTCATTTTTCCCTGCTTGAGCCGGAAAAACGCCCAAACACGCTGCTGCGACTGGAAGAGGTCTCCGCAGGTTATGGAAGCATACACATAATCGACCACGTTGATCTCATTATCACACCCGGTGACCGCATTGGCCTGCTCGGCCCCAACGGCGCAGGCAAATCCACCCTGATCAAATTACTCGCTGGATCAACACTGGATAAATCGATTTGCATACATAGCGGCAAGCGCGAACTCGGCAAGGAAACCAGGATTGGCTACTTCGCCCAGCACCAGCTTGAACAACTACACCCAGAGCACTCCCCGGTCGAACATTTACAGCAAATCGACCCGAAGGCACGCGAAGCAGACCTGCGCACCCATCTGGGTGGCTTTGGTTTTTCCAATGATATGGCGTTATCACCTGTTGGTCCTTTTTCCGGCGGTGAAAAATCACGGCTGGTACTTGCCATGCTGGTCTATCAACGCCCCAATCTGTTGTTGCTCGATGAACCGACCAATCACCTCGACCTTGAAATGCGCCAGGCACTCGCTACCGCCTTGCAGGACTTCACCGGTGCCATGGTCATCGTGTCACATGATCGTCACCTGCTGCGCGTCACCTGTGACCAGTTATTAATGGTGCATGATAAACACGTTGATGAGTTTTCTCTCAGCATTGACGACTATCCAAAGTGGCTGAGTGATCACAATAAATCAATCAGCCAGCCACAGAATGGAAGTGCGGACGAACAAACTTACGGTTCCAATAATGCCGCAGCTAAAAAGGAGAAAAAGCGACAGGAGGCCGAACAGCGCAAACTACTACAACCTCTGAATAACCGTGTAAAACAGGCCGAAGCCAAACTCGATAAGATTCATGTCGAGCAGGCCAAACTGGAACAGCAGCTCGCCGACCCAGATATCTATACTGACAGCAACAAACAGAGACTGCAGGATTGCCTGCTGAAAAAGGCCGATATAGATAAACAGTGCGAAGCCATAGAGAATGAATGGATGGCAGCCAGCGAAGCGCTTGAGCAGCTAAGCCAGCAGCTATAAATCTCGACAACCAATATCTTCAGCGATTTTTATACTTATCAAAAACAATAAGATATAAAGCTCCATGAGTCCTTATTAAGCCTTAATCCTTTTTCTTTATGGCGTAATAATCGCTAAAATCATGATAGAATTCCGGTAAATCTCACATACATGCACTAGCGGAGAAGCACATGTCTGACGTTCAATTCAATAAACGGCTCACCGATGAAATCAATGTTTCAGCTGAGGCCGTCAAACAACTACTGGCTATCACCGAATCAGAAGACGGTGTTAATGGCGTACGTATTTTTGTCTCTGGCGGTGGCTGTAGCGGCATGACCTATGGCATGACCTTTGTTGATCAACCCACAGAATTTGACTGCGAATGGGAAAGAGATGGCCTGAAAGTTTATGTTGATTCGGTCGCGATGGGTTATCTTAAAGGCGTTGAAATCGACTACCAGACACAGGGCTCCAGTGCCAGCTTTGTCTTTAAGAATGTCTTTGCCCAGACCGGCGGCTCAGGCGGCTGTGGTGGCTGTGGTTCATCTGGTGGCGGCTGCGGTTAAAAACCCAGGCAATAAGACATCCAACAGATTCCCGCCACGTGCGGGAATCTTTGTTTACAGACTCAGAAAAACGATAATCATTAAATGAAACCCCGCTTCCTGCTTATCTCACAGCCCAATAGCTACCGCATCGTACCCTATATCAAGGCGGCACAGCGTATGGGTCTGGAAGTGCTGATCGCCTCCAGTGGCAGGCACTCACTGATTACCGAGGTGCACGCCGGCCTGCATGTCGACCTCGACAATAAAGCGGCAGCACTTGCAACCATTCTCGATGAAGCCAGAAAGAAACCATTCGCAGGCATACTGGGGAGCGATGACAGCACGGTTGAACTCGCAGCAAGAGCAGCGGCGGCATTAGGCCTGCCGCACAATCCACCCGAGGCCGCACAAATCTCCAGCCGGAAGGATCTGGCACGCTGCGAGCTTTCACTCGGTGGTGCACCAGTGCCGATTAACTGCCTGCTTGATCTAAACCAGCCGCTAGAGAAACAGATGGTAGGTCTGCCCTGGCCCTGCGTCATCAAGCCGCTGAACATGTCAGCAAGCCGTGGTGTAATTCGTGCCAATAATGAGCAGGAATTCATCAATGCCTGTGCACGCATCAAAAAAATCATTCAACACAACACGGAGGAATTTGAACGCACACATGTATTAATCGAAGACTATATTGATGGTATCGAAATCGCTTATGAAGGTTATCTAAAAAATGGCCAGTTACATACCATTACCATTTTCGACAAGCCCGAACCACTTACTGGCCCCTACTTCGAAGAAACAATATATGTAACCCCTTCGGTGTTAGACGATGATATTCAGAAAAGCATAATGCAAACCGTTCAACAGGCCTGCAAGATATATGGCCTGATAACTGGACCTGTACATGCAGAGCTACGTATCAACAAAGACAACAAACCCTGGATACTCGAAGTTGCCAGTCGCACCATAGGTGGCGACTGCGGACAGACACTTAACAGTGACACAGGCTTTAATATTGAGGAACTCACCATCGCCCTGGCGATAAACAGAGATTACGAGATAAAAAAAGAAGAATCCTGCAGCGGCGTAATGATGATACCGATTAAAAAAGGCGGCATACTGCGTCGTGTTGAGGGCCTGTCCGAAGCAAGAAATATCGAACACATCGAAAGTGTCGATATAATTATTCGCGAAGGCAATGAACTAATACCACTACCAGAAGGCAACCAGTACCCTGGATATATTTTTGCACGCGCTGAAACACAGAAAGAAGTGATTAGCGCATTACAACAGGCCTTTGAACAACTTGAGTTCGTGATGGCACCTGTTATACACCTCAACAATTAATTTAATAACACAACATTAAATTATTGCGCATAAAAAATACTGGTTTTATTTTCACATAAATATATTTACTTATTTCGCTTATATCGCAAGATAATTGTAGTGTTTTAAGCAGCATAAAATCCAAATTTGAAAAATAACGAGTTTCGTGTATAATTGCCGAACTCAAATATGAGTATTTCTCAAAAACAAATGGAATTTCGACGCCCTTTAGCAACTGATGGCGTCGATGTTTCCAGCCTGATCAAGGCATGCCCCCCACTCGATACTAATTCAATGTATTGCAATTTATTGCAGTGCACGCATTTTAGTAGCACTTCAATAGCTGCAATACACAATCACAATATCGTTGGATTTATATCTGGTTACATAATACCCGATAGGCCTGACACACTCTTTATCTGGCAGGTGGCCGTTGATGAAAGCGCTAGAGGACACGGCCTTGCCTCTCGCATGATAAAAGAAATTCTATCTCGCCCATCCTGCAGCAAATTAAGTTACATTGAAACAACAATCACAAAATCTAATATTGCGTCGTGGAACTTATTTGAGAGTCTCGCAAATAAGCTAAACACAAAAATTAAAAAATCAACCATGTTTGATCGTGACAGGCATTTTTCTGGTAATCACGATACTGAATTACTTGCCAGAATTGGGCCAATAAGTCTGACACAAACACCCAAAACAAACAGAAACAACGAGGAATTATGAAAGTTTTTGACGAAATAGAATCGGAAGTACAAAGTTATGCGCGGTCATTTCCGCGCGTTTTCAATAAAGCCAAGGGAGAGCACCTTTATGACGAAGAAGGCAAACAGTACCTGGACTTTCTCGCTGGCGCAGGCACATTAAACTACGGTCATAACAACCCTATTTTTAAGAAAAAATTACTCGACTACATAGAAAATGATGGCATCACTCACGGTCTTGATCTACACACAAAAGCCAAAAGGGAGTTCCTCGAAACCTTTAATGAGAAAATCCTGAAGCCACGTGGACTTGATTATGTATTACAGTTTACAGGTCCAACTGGTACAAACGCCGTAGAGGCAGCATTAAAGCTCGCACGCAATGTAACAGGACGAGAAAACATCATTGCCTTCACCAATGGCTTTCATGGCGTCAGTCTTGGCGCACTGGCTACAACAGGCAACTCCCACCACCGTGGTGCGGCCGGTGTCAGTCTTAGCGGAACATTCCGCATGCCCTATGATGGCTACCTGGGCGATGATATCGACACCAATGCCTATCTGGACAAAGTTCTTTCTGACTCCAGTAGCGGAATCGACCATCCTGCTGCTGTCATTGTTGAAACCGTTCAGGGTGAAGGTGGTATTAACGCTGCAAGCTTCGAATGGCTTCGCAGCCTTGAAACAGTTTGCAGAAAACATGACATCCTGTTAATTATTGATGATATCCAGGCTGGATGTGGTCGCACTGGCACATATTTTAGTTTTGAGGAAGCTGGCATCAAACCAGACATTATTACCCTGTCCAAGTCATTAGGCGGCTACGGAACACCATTTGCACTTGTACTGATCAAACCTGAGCTAGACCAGTGGAAACCAGGAGAACATAATGGCACGTTTCGTGGAAATAATTTTGCATTCGTCACAGCTAAGGCAGCGATTGATCATTACTGGAGTGACGATACCTTCTCCCAAGAAATCAAATCCAAAGGCGTGTATATCTCGCAACGCCTCACCTCTATTGTAGAGAAATACGGCGAAGGCAATTTCAGCACATGTGGTAGAGGCATGTTTCAGGGCATCAACTGCATTAATGGCGAAATTGCTGGAAAAATAACCCATAGCGCGTTTCAAAAAGGACTCATTATTGAGACCAGCGGCGCCGAGGATCACGTTGTAAAGTTTTTATGCCCTCTTACTACGAGCCGAGAAAATCTGAAAAAAGGCATCGATATAGTTGAACTAGCTGTTAAGGAAGTTTGCGCAAAAGAAGACTCCATCCCTGAGAAGTCGGATTATTTCGATGATGTACACATTCATGATTAATCAGCATTCATCTTTTAAACATAAAAATCCCTGGCGCTCCATAATATACTACAGGAAATAATTATATGATCGTTAGAACCTTACAGGACTCCGATAAATCACACCGTCGTATTGAAGACCCTAATGGCAACTGGAATAGCGTTAGACTCCTGCTAAAAGAAGACAAAATGGGATTTTCATTTCATATCACGACAATATACCAGGGAGCAGATTTTCAGATGCACTATCAAAACCATCTTGAATCTGTTTATTGTATGTCGGGTAACGGGGAAGTTGAGAATCTGAATACTGGCGAAGTATTCCCTATTAAGCCTGGCACGATATACATTCTTGATAAACATGACAGACATATCTTGCGCGCGTTTACCGAAATGAAAATGGCCTGCGTATTCAATCCTCCCCTGACTGGAAGTGAAATTCACAATAGTTATGGATCATACGAAATAAAATAATAAATCAATGGAGAAATAGAATGCATATGTATCGGCTAATTATTTTTTTACTATTTATTGCGCCTTCATCAACAATAGCGGCGACTGAAGATAAATTACCAATTGAAGATAAAAATAATGTGATTGATAAATTAGACAAACCCCTATACAACCCATTTGTTGAGCGCTACGTTCTCGATGAGTTAAAAACACTCCGCACAGATTTACAGTCTCAACGAGCCGAAATGATTGAGCGTTATACAAAAACCGAGCTAGCCGCATCTGATCGCGCTATTAATTATGCAACAAGTACTGTAAATAATATTTTTTATATTATAGCTGCAGCTGCTTCGATACTGGCACTTGTTGGCTGGAGCTCGGTTCGTGAAATACGCCACAAGCTGAATGAGATCATAGAACAGAAAGTTTCTAATATTACTGAGGACTATGAACAACGACTACTAACACTGGAAAGCAAACTTAAAGATCGCACTGATCGAATCATCTCCGCCCAGGAGGATATCAGCCGAACAAACACCATGCATTCGTTATGGATGCGTGCAGGGCTTGAAGCAACACATCAGGCCAAAATTGATGTATACGACCAGATCCTGTCTATCAGCCCGAATGATACAGAAGCCCTGACCTACAAAGCAGATGAGGTTCTTGAAATGGGCGAGCCGCAATGGGCAATTAATTTATGCAATAAAGCCTTATCCATTGATGAGCAATATGCTTACGCATTTTATCAGCGCGCCTGCGCTAATTCGACGCTCAACCATCTAGATACCGCTTTTGAAGATCTGGTAAACGCCATCGAACTTTCTGGCACCTATCTTGATGAAGCCAAAACTGACAAGGGACTCGAGAATCTCAGAAACTCCGGCAAGATCGATGAATTGCTGGCTACAGACTCACACTAGTCTCTACACAAAGTCAGATAGCATTTTATCTACTGCTGTAACAATAATAACCAGCTTATAAAGCATAATAAATTATGATCATTTCCTTTCTGTTTTTTCTACTGCTGTTCGTCCTGATCGGCATTTCATCGCTATTCAAAAGCCGGGGCACAAAACAGGACTACTATCTAGCCAGCAGCTCAGTCTCACCTGCCCTTGTTGGCTTATCCGCGGTTGCCACCAACAACAGCGGTTACATGTTTATCGGTGTTATCGGTTATACCTATGCCACCGGTCTTGCTTCGATATGGTTAATGATCGGCTGGATAGCTGGTGACTTTCTGGCATCAACTTTTGTCCACCACCGCCTGCGGCTGGCAACTGAAAGAACTGGTGAAGTCAGTTACGCGGGGGTACTCAGCAACTGGTATGCCGATGGCCTTCAAAATAATCTGCAACGCGTCATCGGCCTTATCTCGCTGTTATTTCTGCTCGCTTATGCCAGTGCCCAGCTGGTTGCTGGTAGCAAAGCCTTATATGTTTTGTTTGACTGGCCAACCTGGGCCGGTGCAGTTATGGGCGCGGTACTGGTCGCTTTATACTGCATCGCCGGTGGTATACGCGCATCGATCTGGACAGACGCCGCACAGTCAACCGTGATGATCATCGCCATGGCAGTGATGCTGATCATGGCTACCGTATCGCTGGGCGGTATCGATGCCAGCCTTGCACAGATGGGAGCAATAGACGGCTTTCTCGACTGGTTTCCAAAAGACCTGGCGCTGCCCGGTATAGCTGGTGGCATCCTGTTTGCGGTGAGTTGGGCATTCGCTGGCTTTTCGGTCATCGGCCAGCCTCACATCATGGTGCGTTTCATGACTCTGCAAAGTAATAGCAAGATGAATCAGGCGCGGCTCTGGTACTACCTCTGGTTCACCGCATTTTATGCCATGGCAACCGGCGTCGGCATGCTCTCGCGCATCTATCTCAGCAACAGTGGCAGCTTCGATGCTGAACTGGCATTACCGACCATGGCACTGCAATTACTACACCCAGCTTTAGTCGGCCTGGTGCTCGCCGGTATTTTTGCCGCTACCATGTCCACCGCAGATTCACTGGTACTTAGCTGCTCGGCTGCAATCACCCACGACCTGTTACCACACAAAACCGAAAACACCTTCTTGCTAAAAATCGCTACCCTGTTAATTACCATGGCGGCGTTGTTGTGGGCATTGAGTAAAGAGCAGAGCGTGTTCAGCCTGGTAATACTGGCATGGTCAGGACTGGCCAGCGCCTTCGCGCCACTGCTGATTGCATTGAGCCTTGGTGCAAAACCGGGTCAGAAACTAAGCATACTGGCATCAATCACTGGATTAACCGTTGCCATGCTGTGGCGATATCAGGGTTGGCACAACGAGGTATACGAAGGCATGGCGGGTATACTGGCTGGACTACTGATATTAAGTACGAGCTATCCGTTGAATATCATCAACAATTCAAACAACAAGATTAAAAACCCGGCGTGATTACAAACAGTAATATGCCATGTCAAATGCATACAGCTTCATTTTAATTAACCAATAACAAGAATATTCATAGCAATAAAAAAGGCCGCATATGCGGCCTTTTATTTGGATATTATCTGAACCCCTTACTTCTTACCGCCACCAGCCTGAAACCCGGCTGGCGCCTTACCATAGTCACCTTCATCAAAAAAGAAACCCGCCATGTGTTTTTCAATTAACTGCAGACTCCTTACATCTGCTGTGTTCAGACCATTTTCATTGATGATGGCAGATAAACGTGTCAGCCATTGTTTCCAGCCCTCCTTTGATACGTTTTCGTAGATACGTATACCAAGCTCGCCCGGGTGCGTAGGCGCATCCAGCCCTTCTGCTTCTGTTTTCAATATCACGCATTGTACGGTTCTAGTCATATTGGCCTCTCACATCTTATTTCTAAAAATATAAATTCAGATTTGTTTACTATTGGTTTTCGTACTTTTTCAGCAGCACGCCCTCGTCGCCACAACAGCTGGCAGCGCATTTCTTTGTCTGGTGTAATTCTTCGGCACTGGCATTGAGATAAAATTCAACAGGTTGATTCTCTTCAGCGCAGTCGCAACCCTTATCATTATACACGTAAATATGCCTCAGCCCCGCCCGCTCGGCCTGTTCGCGTGCCTGGAACAGTATATCTTCTGGCGTTGCTGGTACATGACTAAGCCTGTAAGCAGGGAAAAACCGGGTGATATGCCAGGGGCTGTCAACACCCAGGTTATCGCGAACCCAGCAGGCAATCCGGTAGTGCTCTTCAGCGCTGTCATTCTTGCCCGGAATAATATTGGTGCGGGTCTCAACATGGATACCCAGGTCGTGCGCCTTTTTGATCGAGTGCAGCACTTCTTCTACCCTGGCTGGCTGGCATATGTCTTTATAGAACTCATCCGATAGACTTTTGATATCCGAGCACATGACATCGATATGCGGTGCAATCAGCTCCAGCGCCTCATCAGTGACAAAACTGTTAGAGACATAGACGGTGTAAAGGCCGGCTGCATGTGCCAGCTGGCAGACATCAAGCACATATTCCAGCCAGACCGCCGGTTCTGAATAGGTAAAGGCGATACCCTGTACCCCTGCCCTGACCGCAGCATCCACCAGTGTCTGTGGTGGTACCCAGGCCTCTTTGGACTCGCCCCTGGCCAGTTCATCCAGCACACTGACACCCCAGGAGATATCCAGGTTATGACAACCCCCACAGCGGAAGCTACAGCCGTAGCTACCGACCGACATCACCTTCGTGCCAGGGCGGTAATGCTTCACTGGCTTATCTTCGATTGCATCAATACTGATCGACGAGATAATGCCATAGGAAAGATTGTAGAGCGTGCCATTACGATTGACATGCGCCTGACAGAAGCCACGCTGACCGTGACCAATTTTGCATCGCCATAAACACAGGTTGCAGCGTGTGGTGCCGTTATCCTGCTTTTCCTGTAGCCGGGTTTCGACCAGCTGATATTGTTGTGGGATAGTTCGCATCAGAGTTTATAAATATCCAGTCCCATGGCAGCAATTTTATCAGCCAGTTTTTCCTGGGTATTGGCACTGGTAATCACTGCAATACTTGCCTTGTCCGGTTGCAGGTAAGTTTCAGCAACGCGCTTCAGATCATCCAGCGTTACCGCAAGTACTCGCTGCCTTATGGCCTGCAGTTTTTCGCGTGTACGTCCATGCAACTGATTATGGAAGGCGTGACGCGCCTCACCCGCTGGCGAACCCGGTTTATCCATCGCACCAATCACACCTAGTATCGCCTCTTCGAGCTGACGCCACTCATGCTTGTTGTTCAGCATCCAGTCGATAGAACGGTCAAAATCATCGAGCGTTTCAGTCAAACGTGGATCTCGGTATGAATAAAATTTAAACGCTGCAATACTGGAATCATGTGTAGCACCTCCACCATAGGCACCACCCTTTTCACGCACGGCGGTATGCAAGAAACCATTGCGCAGGAATCCACCCAGTACCGATAAGGCTGCAGCATCTTCATGTTCCATAGGCACTGTCGGAAAGGCCTTGGCGCAGAAGTTCACCTGGGTATTGGCTACCCACAATTGCTTAACCTGATGGTGATTTTGATTTAGCGAAAACGCCTTGAATGAATCGGATGCACTCTCGGGTGTCCATATCTGCTCAAACTCATTAACCAGTGAATCGAGTTTGTCGGACTCGGCAGTCATCATATAACGCCGTGGCGCCTGTCGTATTTGTTGGTGTAATTCAGAGAGTCCATCAGCAAAATCGCTTATTGACTGTGCTCCATTATCATCATGATTGGCATCATCAAGTTGCTTGATGAAACGGATGCCTTCAAGACCAGAATAACGGTGTGACAGTGCAGCTACCGGACTCATACCACTGGCAGCTGCGGTCATAGCAAGTGTATGGCCACTACCGGTCACACTACGCTCACGACGTGCACGCTTCTGAGAGATAAGCTCTTTGATACGATCATGTTCATCAAAACGTACAGTATGCATGGTGTCACGCATCAGCCCGGCCAGCTTGTTATTATTTCTATTGAGCGCCTTACCCAGAAAAATAAAATAGGCCCTGGCAGCTTGCACATCATTCATCTCGGCGAGGACGCTGGAGTGCGCCTGGATACCTCCGCTAACACTAGACTGCAGCTCCTGCATTTTAAGATAGTCGTTATCACCGCAGCCCAGTTCTGTCAGGCACATCGAATAATACGGAATTAAATCAAGCTGTACATCAGTAAGCTCCGGCATATCAATGGCGAGCTCATGATAGACCAGGCCATTGGTACCCTGTGCATACAGTGCAGATTCAGTGCCAGCAATCGATCTGCTCTGCGCTTCAGGAATCGATAGCTCAGGCGGCACATCTTCTAGATCCACCTTGGGCAGAATATCAGGATCATCGACCTGCGCCTGCCTCTGTGCCAGTGCTTCAGCACGCTTAATTACTTTTTGTTTTTCATCATCTGACATTACTGCTTTCATGGCAGCAAGACGTGCCTTCTCCGCAGCTTCTTTTCGCTGACTGAGATCAGTATCAGGTCGCAGTGTCAGACGAACACGATGCGGATTATCTAACAGGTATTTTTTCACTAACTGTTTGATAAAGTCGGGATCCTTGATCTCTTCACGCAGCGAATCAATAACAGGATCAAGGTTGAGCAGAGCTGTCGGGTCACTGCGATGAATCGCTGCAGTCAAACCGGCGAGAATCAATTGCAGACCAAAAGGATAACCGTCACCGCCAATCTCGCGCTGACTGATTTCGAGCTGATGCAGTACCGACTCGAGTTTCTCATGTGCAATACCATTCTCTGCGACCTGTTCGAGCACATTCAATATCAGGTTTTCAACTTCGACGGCATGATGCACTTCGCTGCCTTCAAGACCACAGACAAAACACATTTCATAATTAGAATCTTCGAGACCACATAATGGCGATGGCGCCGTACCCAGATCGGATTTTTCCAGTGCATAGCGCAGTGGTGAAGAGCTATTATCCAGCAATACCTGCGAGAGCAGATTGGCCTTCATCATTTCATCAAGCGAAGTGCACGGGCCAAGCAACCAAGAAAGCACGTGATGGGTTTTTTCTTCAACACCCTCATCGTCAGTTACATCATAGGCATAGGCCTCTTCGACCGATATCGGTGCCAGGTAACGCTTTTCAGGATCGACAGCTATATGCACATCCAGCCGGTCAAATTCCGACAGTGCCTTTTCTTCAAAGCGCTGTTGATGTTCAGCAGCAGGAATATCACCAAAGGTCATGAATACTGCATTACTGGGGTGGTAATGCGTTTTATGAAATGCCTTTAACTGCTGATAGCTTAAATCAGGGATATCGGCTGGCTCACCACCGCTATTAAAATGGTAGGTCGTAGTCGGGTATAGATACTTACTCAGTGTCTGCCAGAGCACACTGACCGGCGAACTCATCGCACCTTTCATTTCATTAAAAACAACGCCTTTGAACTCAAGATCAGATTGCGTATTATCCGGCTCTGAAAACTCAACACGGTGGCCTTCCTGCAAAAAATCCAGCTCATCCAGACGGGTAAAGAAAACCGCGTCGAGGTAAACATCGAGCAGGTTATTAAAATCTTTCCTGTTCTTGCTAGCGAAGGGATAGGCGGTCCAGTCACTACTGGTAAATGCATTCATGAAGGTATTCAGTGATCGACGAATCATCATGAAGAACGGATCGCGCACCGGGTAGTGTTTACTGCCGCATAAAGCCGTGTGCTCCAGTATGTGGGCGACGCCTGTTGAATCCATCGGTACCGTTCTAAAACCAACCAGAAATACATTCTCGGTATTTTCAGAAGCCAGGTGATAGTGAAGTGCACCGGTCTTTTTATGACGGTATTCTTCAACGGTAATATTTAGTGAATCAATCCGTCGTTGGCCAAGACTTTCAAATGCGTCATGACATTTCATTA
>JAOUPA010000195.1 GCA_029880105.1 Gammaproteobacteria bacterium | reverse complement strand
ACCGTGGTCAATGATGTTTCGATCGAAGTCAAAAGCGGTGAAGTCGTCGGCCTGCTCGGCCCCAATGGCGCGGGCAAGACCACAAGCTTTTATATGGTCGTTGGCCTGATCCCGGTCGATCGTGGCCACATCTATCTGGACGATGAAGATATTACCGACCTGCCGGTACATGCACGGGCACGCAAGGGTATTGGTTATCTGCCACAGGAGGCCTCGGTGTTCAGGAAACTGACCGTGGAAGAGAATATTCAGGCAATCCTGGAACACAACCCAGCCCTCGACAGGGAGGCCCAGCATCAGTTTCTGGAAGAGCTACTGGAGGATTTCCAGATTCAGCATATCCGCGAATCGACTGGTATGAGCCTGTCTGGCGGAGAACGCCGCCGGGTGGAAATCGCCCGTGCACTGGCCTCACAGCCCTCATTTATCCTGCTTGATGAACCTTTCGCCGGGGTTGATCCTATTTCAGTGCTCGATATCCAGAAAATTATCGAACACTTGATTGAGCGCAATATTGGCATACTGATTACTGACCATAATGTACGTGAGACACTGGGAATTTGCCAACGTGCCTACATTCTTAGTGATAGCAAGATCATTGCACAGGGTAACGCGGAGGAGATATTGGCTAATCAACAGGTGCGTGATGTTTACCTTGGACGTGATTTTCGGCTATAAAACATGTATAAATCCCGACCAGAAAAAATCAACCATAACCGAAATAACTCGCTGCACCGTGTTAAAACTACAAACGAGCCCAATGCATTCAGGCACACACCGCCACGAAGGAATCGAATGGAGCGCCTGATCGCACTATGAAGCCCTCACTTCAACTAAAAATTGGCCAACATCTAACGATGACTCCGCAGCTACAGCAGGCCATCCGCCTGCTACAGCTGTCGACACTCGATTTACAGGCCGAAATTCAGCAGACCCTCGAAGAAAATCCCATGCTGGAGCTCGAAGACGAAAGCTATCCCGACGAAATCAGCTATTCCAGCAGTAGCATCGAGTCTCCCGAGCCAATATCAGATGACAGCGAAATCTCATCGGCAGATACCCAGCTGGATATGGACAGGAACCAGGATATCCCTGAAGAACTCGCTGTCGATACTGACTGGGGTGATATTTATGATATTACCACCGCCAGTAGCAGTACCAGCTCGAGTAGCGAGGGCGGCAATGACTACCTGGAAAATCAGTCCATCGGTGGCGAGACACTACAGGATCACCTGATGTGGCAGCTACAGAACAGCCCGACCAGCGACAATGATTTTATGATCGGTACTGCCATCATTGATGCCATTAATGATGATGGCTACCTGACGGAAACAGTCGAAGAAATTCACCAGGGGCTGGTCAATGAGCTGGATATCGACCTCGACGAAGTCGAGGCCATGTTGCACCGAATTCAGCGCTTTGATCCTCTTGGCGTCGGCGCACGCGACCTGCGCGAATGCCTGCTGCTTCAGCTGGAGCAGTTTGACCCAGGCACACCGGAACTCACCGACGTCAGAATGCTGATTGAAAACTATCTCGACCTGATTGGTGCGCACGATTATGCCAGGCTACAACGTAAGACTCGTCGCAATGAAGAAGAGCTACACGCACTGATTAGCTTTATACAGACACTCAACCCCAAACCCGGCTCGGTTATCAGCCGCGACACCACCCACTACATTGCCCCCGACATTTACGTGCGCAAGGTGAATGGTCGCTGGCGCGTTGAACTGAATCACGAAATCTCCCCAAAAATCCGGGTAAACCAGATCTATGCCGATCACCTGAAGGCATCTGGTCGTGGTGAAGATGTTTCACATCTGAAAAATAGCCTGCAGGAAGCGCGCTGGTTTATCAAAAGCCTGCAAAGCCGCAACGAAACCCTGATGCGTGTTGGCAAGGCCATAGTGGAACGTCAGCGCCTGTTTCTGGATTATGGCGAAGAGGGCATGAAACCAATGATATTGCGTGATATCGCTGAAGAACTGGAGATGCACGAATCAACCATCTCGCGCGTAACCACACAAAAATATATGCATACACCCCGTGGTGTATTTGAATTTAAGTTCTTTTTCTCAAGCAGCGTTGGTACATCCGATGGCGGCGAATGTTCGGCAACAGCGATCCGCGCCATGATGAAAAAACTCATTGAGAACGAGAACCCACAAAAGCCCCTGAGCGACAACAAAATTTCTGCCTTTCTGATTAAAGAAGGCATTAATGTTGCGCGTCGAACTGTGGCAAAATACAGGGAATCCATGATGATTCCTCCCTCAAATGAAAGAAAGCGTCTCGCTTAAACACACAGGAGTATTCCTATGCAAATTAATCTGACAGGTCACCACATTGAAATCACTGATTCACTCCGTAACTACGTCAATGAAAAAATGGAAAAGCTCGAACGTCACTTTGACAAAGTCGTTAGCATTAACGTCATCCTGACCGTAGAAAAATTAGTACAGAAAGCCGAGGCAAACGTCCACCTGAGCGGCAACGATATTTTTGCTGAGGCCCACGGTGAAGACATGTACGCCTCTATCGACGCACTGGTAGGCAAACTCGACAGGCAGGTCAAAAAACACAAGGAAAAAATCACCAATCACCTACACCATAAAGGCGTAGAAGTACCTGTAGAAGACTAATGAACCTAGAAGATCTTGTCAGCCCTGATTCCGTGATATGCAATGCTGATATCGTCAGCAAGAAACGAGCACTGGAATCACTGGCTGACCTACTGGCAAAACAATCTGAAGCAGATAAATCGCTTGAGATTTTCCAGCTTTTAACCGAAAGAGAGAAACTCGGCTCTACCTCGCTGGGACACGGCATTGCCCTGCCCCATGCGAGAACGAATCTATGCAATAAGGCCATCGGGGTTTTTATCCGTACAAATAAAGGCATCGACTTCGATAGTCCTGATCACGAACCCACAGATTTGCTGTTTGCCCTGATGGTGCCCGAACACTACACCAATGAGCATCTGAATATTCTGGCAGAACTCGCCACTATGTTTAACGATGAAGGTTTTTGCCAGAATCTTCGATCTGCAAAAACCGACAAAGAGTTACATCAACGATTAACACACTGGAATGTAGCTTCACAGGCGTCATAAAAAAATCATGCCCCAACTCTTCTCTGCAGAATCGATCATTGTCAATCTTTCCAGCAAGATCAAGTTGAAGTGGGTTGCTGGCCAGGAAGATCCCGACCGTCCTCTACACGAAGTCAAGGTCAGTGAACACGCCACCCTCATCGGACACCTGAACCTGATTCATAAAAACATCATTCAGGTCATAGGCAAAACTGAGTGCGACTACCTGCAAAGCCTGGACGATGATTTTCGCAACAATATCCTACAGCAGATTTTTTCTGATAAAACCGTCGCCATTATTATGGCGGATGGCCTACCCGTTCCCGATAAACTCATCGAATATGCCAACCGGGGACATGTACCACTCTTAAGCTGCAAAACTCACAGTAATGAAGTTGTCGATATTGCACGCTTTTATTTACACAATTTATTTTCTGATAAACAAATTGTG
>JAOUPA010000003.1 GCA_029880105.1 Gammaproteobacteria bacterium | reverse complement strand
GTGGGTGCTGCCAGTGACATCATTATTTCTGGTGTGTGCCAATGAGTATTAGTCGACATATGACCGGATCTCTGCTGGTAGCCAGGGATGGCTATGGCTGTGCTGAGGTTACTCCCAGGGGATACGGCAGTTTGATGGATCTGTATGAAAACAATTATCTCCGTTTCAGGCGTCTGGTTGCCGATCTTGATGGTATTACCAACCGGGCAATATCGGTGGTGCCGGGCTGCCTGGATCTGCACCTGCAGATTATTGATCGCAGCAAATTCACCACCACTGTATGCATGACCTACTATTTTCTGGAAGGTCGACATTTGGTTGCTGAGCCCGATATCAGACTCAGAATCTATCACGATGCGCGTCTGGTCGAGGTGCTTGCCGGTCACCTCAAGCATGGTCGCCAGCGGCTGGATCATCTGCCTGCAGCTGCGCTTAGACAGAAATGGCGTTTAAATCGTTTTCTCTACAAGTGGCTGGGTTACTGCCTGTTTCTTGGTCATGAATTTGCTGAAACAGCGACCTGTAAAGAGCCAGAGATCGCCTGACCCTGTATTTCTGGATAGCAAATATCTGGTCTTTTCTGTTGTATTTTTTTCTGGCTGTAATCGATTGCTTTTATTGTGTTTTACACTGCCGTGAGTCCAGTATTTGTGTTAGTATTTTGGGCTTTATTGGAACGCTTTAGTTATAAGTATAAAAAATGGGTTGCTCTCACTAAATGTCTGAATTTGCAAAAGAAATTTCACCGGTTAATCTAGAAGACGAAATGCGGCAGTCCTACCTGGACTATGCGATGAGCGTTATCGTCGGTCGTGCTTTACCTGATGTGCGTGATGGCCTGAAACCGGTGCATCGCAGGGTTCTCTATGCGATGCGTGTTCTGGGTAATGACTGGAACAAACCCTATAAAAAATCGGCACGTGTGGTCGGTGATGTCATCGGTAAATACCACCCCCATGGTGATACGGCTGTCTACGACACCATTGTCCGTATGGCACAGCCTTTTTCGCTTCGTTATATGCTGGTTGATGGCCAGGGTAACTTTGGTTCGGTTGATGGAGATTCACCTGCGGCCATGCGTTATACCGAAGTTCGCATGGCCAAAATCGCACACGAGCTGCTGGCCGACCTGGACAAGGAAACTGTTAATTTTGCTGAGAACTATGATGGTTCTGAGTCTGAGCCGACAGTACTGCCAACACGTGTGCCGAATATGCTGGTCAATGGTTCTTCCGGTATTGCCGTGGGCATGGCAACCAATATTCCACCACATAACCTGACCGAGGTGATCAATGCCTGCCTGGCACTCATTGACGACGCCTCGCTCGATATCGATGCACTGATGCAATACCTGCCTGCGCCTGACCTGCCTACCGCCGGCCTGATTAACGGCACCAAGGGCATCAGGGAGGCCTACAAGACTGGTCGTGGTCGTATGGTCATGCGTTCTCGCGCTGAAGTGATCGAGAATGAAAAAACCGGCAAGCAGAGCATTATCGTCACCGAAATTCCATATCAGGTGAATAAGGCGCGACTGATTGAGCGCATTGCCGAGCTAGTCAAGGAAAAGCGTATCGAAGGTATCACCGAGCTGCGTGATGAGTCGGATAAGGATGGTATGCGCATTGTTATCGAGCTGCGCCGTGGTGAAGTTGGCGAGGTCGTGCTCAACAACCTGTTCCAGTTGACCTCAATGCAGTGTGTCTTTGGTATTAATATGGTGGCACTGGTCGATGGCCAGCCGCAGTTACTTAACCTCAAGCAGATTCTTGAGGCCTTTATCCGTCACCGCCGCGAAGTGGTGACACGCCGTACGATTTACGACCTGCGCAAGGCGCGTGAACGTGCCCATGTTCTGGAAGGCCTGGCCGTCGCGTTAGCGAACATTGATGAAGTTATCGAGCTGATCAAGAAATCACCCAGCCCGGCGGAGGCCAAGCAGGGGTTGATGGCAAAAGTCTGGGAGCCAGGTATGGTCACCAGTATGATCAGTCGTACCGGTGCTGACTCTTCACGCCCGGATCAGCTTGACCCTCGTTTTGGCCTGAAGGATGACGGCTACCATCTATCTGATGTTCAGGCCCAGGCCATCCTTGAACTACGGCTACATCGCCTGACGGGTCTGGAGCAGGATAAGATTGTCAATGAATTCAAAGAAATACTTGATCTTATTAAGGAGTTGCTGGAGATACTGTCAAATCCGGATCGCCTGATGCAGGTAATTCGCGATGAGCTCAATGAGATACGTGACAACTACGGTGATGCACGTCGTACAGAGATTATGGAGAGTCAGCTTGACCTCTCTATGGAAGACCTGATCACCGAAGAAGATGTCGTGGTGACATTCTCACACGAGGGTTATGCCAAGTGTCAGTCGCTGGATGTGTATAACACGCAGCGTCGTGGTGGCCGTGGTAAATCGGCTACTACCATGAAAGAAGAAGATTTCATCGACAAGCTGTTTGTTGCCAATACTCACGATACGCTATTGTGTTTCTCCAGTCGTGGCAAAGTCTACTGGTTGAAAGTCTACCAGCTGCCGATGGCGGGTCGTGGCTCTCGCGGCAAACCTATTATCAACCTGTTGCCTCTGGAAGAGGGCGAGCGTATCAACGCCGTGCTGCCAATTCGTAATTACGATGAAAATCACTTTATCTTTATGGCAACCAGCTCAGGCACTGTTAAGAAGACTGAGCTGTCGAATTTCTCACGCCCCAGAACCTCGGGCATCATCGCGCTTGATTTGAGAAACGATGACGTGCTGGTTGATGTCGTTATCACCAACGGCTCGAATCACATTATGCTGTTATCTAACGCGGGCAAGGCTATTCGTTTCTCTGAGACTGATGTGCGTACCATGGGAAGGACTGCAGCAGGGGTACGCGGAATGCGGCTGGCTGAAGGTCAACGTGTTATCAGCATGATTCTGGTTGATGATGAAGGCTCGATTCTGACTTCAACGGAAAATGGCTATGGTAAACGCACCGTTGTTTCCGATTACCCATTAAAGGGTCGTGGTGGCCAGGGCGTTATCTCGATCAAGACCAATGAACGTAATGGTGAGATCGTGGGTGCCGTACAGGTCAAGGCAGATGATGAAATTATGATGATCACAGATAGTGGTACGCTGGTTCGTATTGCTGTTGATGACGTCAGTGAAATGGGTCGCAACACCCAGGGCGTTCGTCTGATTCGTCTGACCAAGGGTGAAAAGCTGGTCGAGATTGAAAAAATTGATGCGCTTTCTGGCGAAGGTGACAGCGAAGCCACTGATGATGCAGGCGAAGGAAGTGAGTAATCATTTTCAGTAAAAAATAACTTTATCCTTTTAACAATTACCGATAAAAAAATAACAATGAACAGAGCTTTTAACTTTAGTGCAGGCCCCGCAATATTACCAACAGCAGTTCTGGAACGCGCGCGTGATGAAATGCTTGACTGGAATGGGTCGGGAATGTCCGTCATGGAAATGAGTCACCGCGGCAAAGAATACATGTCGATAGCTGCAAAGGCTGAGGCAGATCTTCGCGAGCTGATGTCGATTCCGGATAATTACAAGGTTCTGTTTTTGCAGGGTGGTGCTAGCAGTCAGTTTTCAATGGTGCCTATCAATCTGCTTGGCGATAAAACATCGGCGGATTATATATTGACCGGTCAGTGGTCCAAAAAGGCCATTTCTGAAGCCAAACGTTACTGTGATGTAAATATTGTCGCTGATACCAGTGAGAGTAAATTTACGACTGTACCTGCGGCAGCAGACCTGAAATTCAACCCTGATGCAGCTTACGTTCACTATACGCCAAATGAAACTATCGTAGGTGTTGAGTTTCCTTATGTCCCAGATACGGGAGATGTGCCGCTGGTGGCAGATATGTCATCAAATATTTTGTCACGCCAGATTGATGTTTCAAAATACGGCCTGATTTACGCAGGTGCGCAGAAAAATATTGGTCCTGCTGGCCTGACAATAGTTATTATCCGTGAAGATTTAATCGGTAAGTCGAAGCAGAATATGCCTACGATGTTCGATTACAAGATACACGCTGAGAACGAGTCGATGTATAACACGCCACCAACTTATAGCTGGTACCTGGCAGGGCTTGTGTTTGAATGGTTGAAAGAGAATGGTGGTGTTGCTGCGATGGAAGAGAAAAATCGCATTAAGGCAGAAAAGCTTTATGCGGCCATTGATGCATCAGCGCTATATTCAAGTCCCGTTGAGAAAAACTGTCGTTCCTGGATGAATGTGCCTTTCGTGCTGGCTAATGCCGAGCTTGATGCCAAATTCCTTGAGCAGGCCGCCAAGCAGAAACTGGTTGCATTAAAAGGTCATCGTTCAGTCGGTGGCATGCGCGCCAGTATTTATAATGCGATGCCAGCTGAGGGCATTGATGCGCTGATTAGCTTTATGTCTGACTTTGAAAAGAGTGTGTAAGCATTTATCGAGTAACAACAAGAAGAGTAAAAATGATAAATATAAGAACCTACAATAATATTTCTGAAAAAGGCCTCAGTCGACTTCCTTCTGATCTCTACAGTATTAGTGATAATAACGCCAATCCTGATGGCATCATTCTGCGTTCTGCAAAATTGCACGATATGGAAATCTCATCGAATTTGAAAGCGGTTGGTCGTGCTGGTGCTGGCACAAACAATGTGCCTGTCAGTCGGCTCAGTGAGCAGGGTATTGTGGTGTTTAATGCTCCCGGCGCTAATGCCAATGCAGTAAAAGAACTAGTTATAGTCGGCATGTTGCTGGCCTGTCGTAATATTGTACAGGCATGGAATTATGCGTCGAATGTGCAGGGTACGCCGGAAGAGCAGAACAAGGCTGTTGAGGATGGCAAGAAAAAATATGTAGGTTATGAATTACCTGGTCGAACTATTGGTGTCATCGGTCTTGGTGCTATCGGTGTTCAGGTGGCCAATGCGGCGGTTGCCCTGGGCATGCGCGTTGTTGGTTTTGATCCGACCATCACGGTGAAGAGTGCCTGGAAGTTATCATCAGAAGTTCAGGAGATGAGTAGCGTCGATGAGCTGGTAAAACAGGCTGATTTTATTACTTTTCATGTGCCTCTTATCGAAGCGACAAAAAATCTGTTGAATGCAGACCGTATTGCAATGATGAGAGATGGAGCGGTAATCCTGAATTTTGCACGTGATGGTATTGTTGATGATGATGCAGTACTGGTTGCGATTGAGAGCGGAAAAATTAACGCCTATGTCTCGGATTTTCCCGCTGAAAAATTAAAGGGCAATAGCAAAGTAATTACTTTGCCACATCTGGGTGCATCTACTGTTGAAGCCGAAGAAAACTGTGCGATTATGGTTGCTGATCAGCTCAGGAATTTTCTGGAGAATGGCAATATTAAGAATTCGGTTAATTTCCCTGATATCAAGCTACCGAGACTGGGTGCGGCGCGACTGGCGATTGCTAACAGGAATATGCCCGATATGCTAGGTCAGATTTCTCATGATCTGGGTAAAGCAGGTGCGAATATTTTGCACATGACAAACGAGTCAAAAGGTGAGCTGGCCTTTACGCTGATCGACCTGGAAAATGCTATCAGTGATGATGTGCTGGCTAAAATTCAGTCTATCGATGGCGTACTTAGCGCTCGACAAATTTAATCACTATTTAAAATTATGGCTGACAAAGACCCACTGGCAGATATTCGTAAACGGATCGATGAGATTGATACCAGTATTCAGTCACTGGTGTCAGAACGCGCTCAATGTGCGGCCAAAGTTGCAGAAATAAAACAGCAACTGGGTGAGAGCGGGCATTTTTACCGCCCCGAACGCGAGGCCCAGGTCTTAAAGGCAGTTAAAGAGCGCAACAAAGGCCCGCTGAGTGATAAAGCTATAGCCGGTATTTTTCGCGAAATTATGGCAGCGTGCCTGGCACTGGAAAAGCCCTTGAAGGTTGCATTTCTTGGGCCTGAAGGGACATACACGCACTCAGCCTCAATCAAGCACTTTGGTAGTCATTTTGAAGGTGAGCCGGTTGATAATATCGAAGAGGTGTTTCGTCTGGTTGAAGCCGACGGTGCCAATTTTGGTGTTGTGCCTGTTGAGAATTCAACCGAAGGTGTCATTAATCATACGCTCGATTTATTGATGCGTTCATCGCTATCTATCAGTGGCGAAGTAGAGTTACGGATTCGCCATAATCTTATCTCCAGTGAAACCGAGCTAGCCAGGATTGAGTGTGTCTATTCACATCAGCAGTCTTTTGCACAGTGCCGTTTGTGGCTGGATAAGTATTTACCTAATGCGCAGCGCATTGCGACTAATAGTAATGCAGAGGCAGTGCAGATGGCGCGTGAACACAAGCACTCGGCAGCTATAGCAGGCATACAGGCAGCGGAGTTATACGATGTGCCTGTGCTGAAATCTAATATTGAAGACGAACCGGATAATACAACTCGATTTGTTGTCATCGGTAAGCATCAGTCGCCACCTAGCGGCAATGATCGTACCAGCCTGCTTGTGTTTGCGCATAACCGCCCCGGCTCTCTTTATGGGCTGCTTGAGCCACTCGCTAAACGTAATATTAGTATGAGTAATATTGAATCCAGGCCATCGCGTAAAGGTGTCTGGGAGTATGTCTTTTTTATTGATGTTGATGGTCATCGTGATGACGAGAATATTAGTCAGGCAATATCTGATATAGAGAAGGCAAGTGCCATGGTTACGGTGCTAGGCTCTTACCCAAAAGCAGCACTATAAATTCTTTTTTACTAACAACTTCTTATATTAAGTATGAGTCAGTCATTTCAATCGCTCTCAACCCCGGGTGTGCAACAGCTTAAGCCATATATTCCGGGTAAGCCCATTGATGAACTTGAGCGTGAGCTGGGTATAACGAACTCGATCAAACTGGCATCCAATGAAAATCCGCTTGGTCCAAGCGAGAAAGCTGTTGCCGCGATACGCGCTCATTGTGAGTCAGTGAATTTTTATCCTGATGGCGGCGGCTATAAACTAAGGAAAAAAATTGCTGAGAAATTTCAGATCGATTATGCGGGTATTACGCTGGGCAATGGTTCTAACGATATACTTGAACTGGTTGCGCGCGCCTTTCTTGATGCGAATACCTCAGCAGTTTATTCTGAATATGCCTTTGCTGTTTATCCAATCGTTGTTCAAGCGGTTGGGGCTGCTGCCAATATAGCCAGGGCATTTTCACTCGAACACGAAACTATGCCACTAGGCCATGATCCAGAGGCGTTGCTCAATAGCATTGATGAGAAGACACGCGTCATTTTTATCGCCAATCCGAATAATCCAACGGGTACCTGGCTCGAACCAGAAGTAATGAAACGACTGCTTGATGATATTCCAGGTGATGTAATCGTTGTGCTCGACATGGCCTACAACGAATATATGGATGACTCGTTACAGATCAATATTGCTGCCTGGCTTGCGAGTTATCCAAACCTGGTCATTACCGGTACGTTTTCAAAAATTTATGCCCTGGCAGGACTGCGTATAGGTTATGCCTTATCCAGCCCGGAGATTGCGGATTTATTAAATCGTGTACGCCAGCCATTCAATACCAGCTTGCTGGCACAGGAGGCGGCGCTGGCCTCACTTGATGATGAACAACATATCATGAAAAGTGTTGAGCTCAATAATTCAGGTAAGTCATATTTAAAAGGTGCGCTGAATGAGATGGGGCTGAGTTGCCTGCCGACGATGGGGAATTTTATTACGGTTAATTTACGCCGTAATGCTCAGCCAGTTTATGATGCATTGCTGAAGCAGGGTGTCATCGTGCGGCCAGTCGCTAATTATAATATGCCGGAATTTTTGCGCATTACCATTGGCACTGCCGAGCAGAACAAGAGGATGATAGCCTCATTGCAAGAGGTCCTGAAATGACGGCAGGCGTACGTACTGTTTGTGTTATAGGTACCGGCCTGATTGGCGGATCACTTGCACTGGCATTAAAAAAAGCCGGCTTTTGTCAACGTATTGTTGGCGCAGGTAGAACAGAGGCAACACTCAAAAAGGCAGTTGAACTGGGCGTGGTTGATGGCTATGAAACCGATTTTGCTTTAGCTGCAAAAGATGCAGATATCGTTGTTGTTGCTGTGCCGCTAAGTGCAATGAAAAATGTGTTTGAACAGATTGCGCCAGCTTTATCATCAACAGCAATCGTTACCGATGCGGGTAGCGCCAAGCAAAGTGTCATCAAAGATGCTGAACTGGCATTTGGTAAAAACTTTAATCGTTTTGTTGCAGGTCACCCGATTTCAGGGACCGAAAAGAGTGGTGTCACCGCCGCCTTCACGGAGCTTTATGAAAATCGTAAAGTCATTCTAACGCCAACAGAAAGTGTTGATGTAGAGGCCGTCAGGTTGGTTGCTGATATGTGGCGGGCAGCAGGCGCCGATGTGGAAACCATGGATGCTGCGCATCACGATATGGTACTGGCTGGAACCAGTCATCTACCGCACGTACTGGCCTTTGGTCTGGTCGATTGTCTCAATAGCCTTGAAGATGTTGACGAAATTTTTCGTTTTGCTGCAGGTGGCTTCAGGGATTTTACCCGTATTGCCTCCAGTGATCCGGTGATGTGGCGCGATATCTGTTTGAGTAATCGTGATGATATTTTAGTCATGATGAAAAAGTACGAAGATGAATTAAAAACCATATGCAGTGCATTGGAGTCAAAAGATGGCGATGCGCTTATCGATATTTTTTCACGCGCAAAAAAGGCGCGAGATCAGTTTAATAATCAGTAGTGAAGCTCTGCGAATAAAGACAGGGTTTCTGGAAATCATTAATGAAATTTATAGTACAAAATGGCGGATCACTAAAAGGTAGTATTCGTGTTCCTGGTGATAAATCCATTTCACATCGCTCGATCATGTTTGGTTCTATCGCCGAGGGTACAAGTCACATTAGTGGCTTTCTTGAAGGTGAAGATAGCCTGAATACACTGCGTGCCTTTCGTGCCATGGGTGTTGATATTGAAGGCCCGGATAATGGCAAGGTGGTGGTCCACGGTGTTGGTATGCATGGGCTTAAAAAACCTGGGCAGGCGCTGGATGTTGGTAATTCGGGTACTTCGATGCGCTTGCTGGCCGGTTTGTTTTCAGGTCTGCCGTTTGATGTTGAACTCAAAGGTGATGCTTCATTATCAAAACGCCCAATGGCCCGAGTCACCAGGCCCCTGGCTGAAATGGGTGCCGTGGTAGAAACGGCGGCTGAAGGACGACCACCTTTAAAAATATCCGGTGGCCGACAGCTGCATGGCATGGATTACGTTATGCCGATGGCCAGTGCGCAGGTGAAATCCTGCTGTTTGCTGGCTGGCCTGTATGCCGAGGGTAGAACCTGTGTTACCGAGCCAGCACCGACGCGTGACCATACAGAAAGAATGCTGACGGCATTTGGTGTGCCGGTTGAGGTCAAGGGCTCGACCATGTGTGTACAGGGACCAGCGAAGCTCAATGCCTGTGATATTGATGTACCCGCGGATATTTCTTCATCGGCCTTTTTTATGGTTGGTGCCAGTATTGCGCAGAACTCAGATATCACGCTCGAGCATGTTGGTATCAATCCTACTCGCACAGGTATTATCGATATCCTGAAATTGATGGGTGCTGATATCGAGTTGCTGAACCAGCGTGAAGCGGGCGGTGAGCCCGTTGCCGATATCCGTATCAGGAGCGCACAGTTGAAAGGTGCGGTGATTCCAGAACACCTGGTGCCGCTGGCGATTGATGAATTTCCGGTCATTTTTGTTGCGGCTGCCTGTGCACAGGGCGAAACGATCATTACCGGCGCTGAAGAGCTTCGAGTCAAGGAATGTGATCGTATCCAGGTGATGGCCGAGGGCTTGCAGGCCTTGGGCGTAGATGCGCAGCCGACCGCTGACGGTATGGTCATTCAGGGTGGCATGATTCAGTCTGGTACGGTTCATAGCCATGATGATCACCGTATCGCCATGGCCTTTTCGATGGCTGCACTGCGTGCCTCTGGGGAAATTGAGATCGAGGACTGTGATAACGTGAATACCTCGTTCCCGGGTTTTGTTGATCTGGCGGCAAAAGCCGGCCTGGCTATCCGGTCACTCAAGTAATCGAAATGGTGAATAAGGTACCAGTATTAACCCTCGATGGCCCAAGTGGTGTTGGCAAGGGCACTATCTGCCTGATGGTGGCAAGGGAGCTGGGCTGGCATATTCTTGATAGCGGTTCACTCTACCGATTGCTGGCGTTGAGTGCTGGTAGTGAGGCTGATCTTAATAATGTTGCCCAACTAGCTGATTTGGCAAGAGATATGCAGATAGAATATGTGACATCAGGCGATGCGCTGGGTATCTACCTGCGCGGTGTAAATGTCTCCGAGGCGATACGGACGGAGATGACTGGTGTGCTGGCGTCAAAGGTGGCGGCAATTCCCGAGGTGCGTCAGGCCCTGCTGGATAAGCAAAAGGCCTTTGCACAGGCCCCAGGCCTTGTTGCCGACGGTCGTGATATGGGTACCACGGTTTTCCCCGATGCCGAGCTCAAAATATTTCTTACTGCCAGTGCCGAGGAACGTGCAAAAAGACGTTATAAGCAGTTGAATGACAAGGGGATTGATGCTAATCTCTCGCAGCTTACCGTCGAGCTCAAGGAGCGCGACGAAAGAGATTCAACACGATCAGCTTCACCGTTGTTAGCCGCTGATGATGCTATTGTCATCGACACGACCAGCCTGGATATCGAACAGGTATTAAATCAGGTCATGCAGCTCGTTAAACAGCGATTTGGTTGAAAGTTTGAAAATGGTGGTCTGGGGATATTCCGCAGACCTTTTGTTTAACTACAACCTAGTCTATCTACCGCTGAGTCCTATAGGGTGGATACACATACAATCTAAATATTATGTCTGAAAATTTTGCTCAATTATTTGAAGAAAGCCTATCTCATACTGAGATGACAGCAGGTACTGTTGTGATGGGTTCCGTTGTTGATATTCATGACGGTTACGTAACTGTTGCTGCCGGGCTGAAATCTGAGGGTGTTATCCCTGAAAGTCAGTTTTATAATCTCGCTGGTGAGCTGGAAGTAGCTATTGGCGATGATGTCGAAGTGGTTCTCGAGGCCGTTGAAGATGGCTTTGGTGAAACACGTCTGTCACGTGAGAAAGCAAAGCGTGCTAGGGCATGGAAATCTCTGGAAACTTCTTTCGAAGCTGGAGAAATTATCACTGGACTTATTACTGGTCGCGTTAAAGGCGGCTTCACTGTTGAGCTGGGCGATATTCGTGCGTTCCTGCCTGGTTCACTGGTTGATGTACGTCCTGTTCGTGATACCTCTTATCTTGAAGGTAAAGAGCTTGAATTTAAAGTTATCAAGCTGGATCAGAAGCGCAATAACGTTGTTGTTTCACGCCGTGCTGTTGTTGAAACCGAATACAGCGCAGAGCGTGAGCAGTTGCTGGAAGGTATCGAAGAAGGCAAAGTTATCAAAGGTGTTGTTAAGAACCTTACTGATTACGGTGCATTCCTTGATCTGGGTGGTATTGATGGCCTGTTGCACATTACTGACATGGCCTGGAAGCGCGTTCGTCATCCTTCTGAAATTGTTGACGTGGGTGATGAAATCGAAGTGGTTGTTCTTAAGTACGACAAGGATAAAACACGTGTATCACTGGGTCTGAAACAGCTGGGCGAGGATCCATGGGCAGAAATTGCTCGTCGCTACCCAGAAGGTTCGCGTCTGTTCGGTAAAGTTAGCAATATCACTGATTACGGCTGTTTTGTTGAAATTGAAGATGGTGTTGAAGGCCTGGTTCACGTTTCTGAAATGGACTGGACCAACAAGAACGTCAGTCCTGGCAATGTAGTCACACTGGGTGACGAAGTTGAAGTGATGATTCTGGATATCGATCCTGAACGTCGCCGTATTTCACTGGGTATGAAACAGTGTAAACCGAATCCATGGGATGAGTTCTCAGCAACGCATAACAAGGGAGACAAGGTCACTGGCGTTATCAAATCAATCACTGATTTCGGTGTGTTTGTTGGCCTGAATGGTGATATCGATGGTCTGGTGCACATGTCTGATGTCTCCTGGGATGTTGATGGTGTTGAAGCCATTCGTGACTATAAGAAAGGTGATACCATCGAAGCCGTTGTTCTGTCTATTGACCCTGAGCGTGAGCGTATTTCGCTGGGTATTAAGCAGATGGAGCAGGATCCTGTTTCAACCTTTATGGGTGAATACAAGAAAGGCGCTATCGTAAAAGGTAAAGTTATCTCCGTTGATGCGAAGGGTGCCATCATCGATCTGGGTAATGGCGTAGAAGGCTCGTTGCGTGCCTCTGAGCTGTCTCGTGATCGCGTTGAAGATGCCAGCACTGTGCTGAAAGTTGGTGACGAAGTAGAGGCAAAACTGATAGGTGTTGATCGTAAGAGCCGCGCCTTGAATCTTTCAGTGAAAGCTAAAGACTATGATGATGAAACTGAGGCGATGAAGGATTATTCCAAGTCACAGGAAACAGCATCAACTACTTTGGGTGATTTACTAAAAGAGCAGATGGAAGCTGGCAAAAAGTAATTTTTGCTGCTACATATAGTTGAATTAAGGCAGTTAATCGAGGAAGGTTTCAAGAAACAATGACTGAAGAATCACTAGACAAGTCAATGATGAAGTCTGAATTGATCGAACGGATCTCACGCAAGCAAACACATCTTGCCTACAGGGATGTAGAACTGGCTGTTAAATGCCTTCTGAGTCAGATGAGTAATGCGCTATCGAGTGGCGAAAGGATAGAAATTCGCGGCTTTGGTAGCTTCTCATTGCACTTCCGACCACCCAGATCTGGTAGAAATCCTAAGACAGGTGATTCGGTTTCTTTGCCGGGCAAGCATGTACCCCATTTCAAGCCAGGAAAAGAGCTTAGAGAGCGTGTCAATGACTCTCTCAAGAAAGGCTAATATGTAATGAATATCGTAACTGTATCAATCTGGATACAGTTATTGATATCTGATTCTGAGCCGATTGTCTCGATATTAACAATCGATAATTAACCAGAGAATCTCGTTGTGATCGAATTGTCTGAAATGTCAACGTGGATTTTATTTGTTCCACTCCTGTTATTGCTGTTGCTCTGGATTGCCAGACGTCGACGCGTTAATACAAAAAACGGCCCTCGGCGCCTACCGCCAGAGTATTTTACCGGGCTTAATTACCTACTAAATGATGAGCACAGCAAGGCGCTCGATATCTTCGTCAAGCTGGTCGAAACTGACTGGGAACTGGTCGATACCCACTTTGCACTTGCGAAAATATTCCGGAAAAATGGTGAGATTGATAAAGCGATAAAAATTCATCAAGGCCTCATTGCCAGACCTTCCTTACCAGAACAATATCGCAGCATGGTGTTGCTTGAACTGGGTTACGATTACCTAGCAGCCGGCTGGTTTGACCGGGCAGAGGGCCTATTTAAGGAAGTGTTGATTCATGATGCCAGGTCCGAAGAAGCCAAAAGAAACCTGATCCTGATATATCAGCAGGAGAAAGACTGGCAGAAAGCCATTAATGTAGGCATTGACCTGTTTAAACAGAAGATGCCCGGTATTGGCCCAATGATCTCCCAGTACTATTGTGAGCTGGCAGACATAGCAAAATCCAAGGGTGAAACTGGTATGGTTGAACAAAACGCCAGGCAGGCGTTGAGTTATGATGGCGGCTCAGTTCGAGCCCTGATTCTTCTGGCTGACCATGAAATGGAAGTCAGAAATTATAAGCAGGCAATACAGCATTTTGAGCTCATTGAAAAACGTGATGCTGAATTTTTTCCTGTTGTGCTCGACAGGCTTATTGAGTGCTATCACTGCATTGGCGGTTCAGCCAGGCTATTGCAGTACCTCGCAGAGGTCGAGTCCAGGCATCAGTCACTGGCGATCATTGAAAAGCATGCCATGGTCATTGAGCAATATCAGAGCAGGGATGCAGCTATTGAATATCTGACCGACAGGTTAAGAAAATATCCAAATCTCAAAGGTATGCATTCGCTGATTAATTACAAAACAAACCAGGCTGATATCGGTGAGCTTGGTTTACTACAGGATTTGAAAACGGCGCTGGTTAAAATGGAACAGGATACAGCTACATACCAGTGTCACCACTGTGGATTCCAGTCCAATACACTTTACTGGCTATGTCCCAGTTGCCAGAGCTGGGCCGAAGTTAAGCCAACAATGATAGAAGCGGCATAAATGAATAACCCAAAAGTGATCGTGGCGCTTGATTTCCCAGGTGCTAAAGCCGCCATGCAACTGGTGGAAAAGCTAGACCCTTCTCTATGTCGTTTGAAAGTAGGTAAGGAGCTATTTACCCGAAGCGGCCCCTCACTGGTCAAAGACATGGTGGCATCTGGTTTTGATGTGTTTCTTGACCTGAAATTTCACGATATCCCCAATACTGTTGCCAGGGCCTGTGAGGCTGCTGCTGAACTGGGTGTCTGGATGGTGAATGTGCATAGCATGGGTGGTATAGCAATGATGCAGGCTGCCCGTGACGTACTTTCAGACGATGATGCGCCGCTGTTGATCGCAGTCACGCTGCTAACCAGTAGCGGTGAGAAGGAGCTCAGTGATCTTGGTGTATCCCAGTCTCCAGCCGAATTTGTCAAACGCCTTGCTACGATGGCTAAAATGGCCGGGTTGGATGGCGTTGTGTGCTCTGCTCAGGAGACGTCCATGCTTAAAAAACACTGTGGTGAAGGTTTTGTGCTGGTGACCCCAGGTATTCGACCAGAAAGTGCAGCTGCAGATGACCAGAATCGTATTATGACGCCAAAACGGGCCATTGAGCATGGTTCTGATTATTTGGTGATAGGCCGTCCAGTTACTCAGGTAGATGACCCTGTCGCGGTTCTTTGTGAAATTAATGCTCAGATTTAGTCAGAAAAAAACGATTGCATAAGAAAAAAAGCTGTGATAGCGTGTAGTCTCTTATCAATTAACACATGGAGGCGTTACGATGAAAATCATCCCATCCCTAGTACTTTCATTCTTTTTAACCTTTTCTACAGCTGTATTTGCCGAACCCGTTAATATCAATACCGCCGATGCGGCCACGCTTGCGGCCGGGTTGACCGGTATTGGTGAGAAAAAAGCGGAAGCCATTGTTGCTTATCGGGAAGCAAATGGGCCTTTTAAATCCGCTGAGGAACTGAGCAATATAAAGGGTATCGGAGAAAGCATCATCGCAAAAAATGCAGCAAATATAGTGACTGAATAAGATTCACTGTTTTGACTGTTACAGAAAAGACCTGCCTGGCAGGTCTTTTTTTGTGTACTAATTGGTAGACTAGCCATTATGACTAGTGAATCTATCTATGTGTTTTCTGCTGCTCTGAATTGCCTGCTTTTATCTGATCCTCAGGAAAAAATTAAGGCAGTACGTGAGTTGAATAATCGTTGGCTGGCAACATCGGATAGTGTGCGCCTACCGGATGAATCAGTATCCGATGCCCTGCGTATTGCTGTGCCTGGTAGGCCAGGGCTGCCTCGCCTGGTTAATCCGCGAGAGGTGCCCAGAAGGGGTTTTAATTCAGAGTCCGCACGTCTAAAACTGGTACATGCGATCACCCATATCGAATTTAATGCTATTAATCTCGCGCTTGATGCGGTCTATCGATTCAGAGGCCTGCCTAGGCAATTCTATACAGACTGGTTGAATATCGCAGTCGAAGAGGTGCTGCACTTCTCGCTACTGGAAGACTATTTAAAATCCAGGGGCTCTTATTATGGTGCGTATGACTCACACAATGGCCTGTGGGAAATGGCGGTTAAAACGGATCACGATGTTCTAGTAAGAATGGCACTGGTTCCACGTGTCCTGGAGGCCCGGGGACTCGATGTGACGCCTGGAATGATCAGTAAATTCGAGCATATTGGTGAGACCGATGTCGTTGATATTCTTAATATTATTCAAAGAGACGAGATTGGACATGTTGAACGGGGTAACTATTGGTTTAAGGAGTTGTGTCGTCAGAGATCACTCGATCCTAGGCTAACATTCCATAAATTACTGGATGAATATATGGAAGAATCAATATTCGATTCATTAAATCAGGAGATAAGAATTCGGGCAGGATTTTCTAAACAAGAGTTGATTGACCTAGCATCAAGAAATCGACATACGAGATAATTAACTGCGATGAATAAATAGAAATTCCTGATTTTTGATCGTAGTCAGCAGGCTATTTATAGTGTCTCGCATTATAACCAGTCTGTCATGGCGATGAATTAAACTGATTATCAATGACCGGATTTCAGTAACTTGAGTTCGTATGAATATTTCGCCATTCTCGATGTGCCTAAAATTAATCGTCAGTCTATTTACAATTACCGTGCTGTTACTAACGCCAAGAATAAGCAAATCTGCCAGGATATAAAGCTGGCTGAAGGGCTGTACGCTGGTCGCATACCAAAATACTGGCAGTGCAACAGTCGCGTTTATGAAATAAGCGCCTGAAGAATATAAGACAGCCTGTTTTCTTTATGATTAGGTGTTTAATTAAGGTGGTTATTATAAAGGCCTACCGATTTAGGAGTGGTAGAGCAATGGCAAAACTCGTCTGCTGATGTCGTATAAAAAAACTAAGGTTAAACCTGAAAAGTTTCAGATAGAACAAAACTATCGTTACTATTCGCTGGATTGATTAGCTGAATTCGACCAGCTCTGGTTCGCTACTTTCATTAATTTTTACGTAGCTGCCTTTATTGTGCCAGTCGCTCAAAACAATGCGTTTGGCGGGCTGTCCATTAATGTTGAAGTCATGAATGGCAGGGCGGTGTGTATGGCCGTGGATCAATAGCTGCACTGAATATTTTTTCATGGTCTGGATTACTGAGTCCTGGTTTACGTCCATGATCTGGTAATCTTTTTCGGCATTGGCCTGCTCACTTTGCTGGCGCATTGAGTGTGCGAGTTGTTCTCGTTCTCGTAGTGGCCTTGCCAGTATCTGCTGTTGCCATTTCCGGTTTCTTACCATGGTTCGAAATTTCTGGTATTCGATATCATCGGTGCATAGCGTGTCGCCATGTAGCAGTAATGTCTTCTTGCCATTAATTTCAAGCATATAGGGCTCTTCGATAATGCTAAATCCACATTTATCAGCGAGCGCATGGCCAACCAGGAAGTCACGGTTGCCCGCCATAAAGAAGACATTTACACCGCCATTGTCGAGCATTTTCAGCGCCTGAAATACCGGTTCCAGGCCCTCTGCGCTGTCATCATCGCCCAGCCAGTATTCGAGAAAATCGCCGAGGATGTAGAGCCGATCAGCGTGAATAGCTACCTCATCAACAAATCGCACAAAAAGCCGGATAACATCTGGTCTATCTGGTGTGAGATGTGTGTCAGAGATGAACAGCCATTCACGCATGTGTCGTTATGCTTCGGATGCCTTTACTATAACGACGTCTTCATTAGGCACATCGCCGTGGCCGCCACGGTTACCAGTACTAACACCAGCGATCTGATCAACCACATCAATACCGTCGGTGACCATGCCAAATACGCAGTAACCCCAGCCCTGGCCGGTAGGTGCTGTGTGATCAAGGAACCCGTTATCTTTGTGGTTAATAAAGAACTGCGCGGTTGCCGAGTGTGGGTCATTGGTTCTTGCCATCGCGATGCTACCACGCACATTGGACAGGCCGTTGTTGGCTTCGTTGTCGATGGGGTTTTCGGTCATTTTCTGTACCATGCCGGGCATGAAGCCGCCACCCTGGATCATAAAATTTGGAATAACGCGGTGAAAAATAGTGCCGTTATAAAACTCATCGTTGACGTATTTCAGGAAATTTGCCACCGTTGTTGGTGCTTTCTCATCGTTGAGTTCGATGGTGATATTGCCTTTGGAGGTCTCAAGAATGACAGTTTTAGACATGATGATATTCCTAAATGTAGTGAAAATGGTTGAATAAGTGGCGCCCCGAACACGATTCGAACGTGTGACCTTCCCCTTAGGAGGGGGATGCTCTATCCTGCTGAGCTACCGGGGCGTGAATAGGTGCGAATATTACATTGATTTCAGTTCTATTGCATTTTTCCTGTGAAATTAGCAACGTCGCTCATTTTTTTCGAGTTCTTTTTCGGCGCTCCGAAGTATTACGATAATGATAGTAAAGCCGCCAGATATAAGATTCTGGTTCATCTCGAAAGCTCATTACATAGTTCAGGCTGCGCATAACCCTGAGTGTCCAGTGCATATTATCTTTTACCTGATGCGTACCGCAGAACAGTAGTTCGTCACCAATTTTAATCTCAAGGTCGTCATCAGGCAGCAGAATTTCCTGTCCTTCACGAATTAACAGTAGTGGCACACAGCGTAGTTTTGCATTACGGTCGCCGGGATCTTGCGTCAGGTGAGATATGGTGATTATTCGACCATATCTTAATGACTGGGTTACAGCCGGGGCTGTTTTTTTGTTGATGGTTGCAGACCACACATGCGGCCTGGAATCACCGACGATGGCGCTTAGACGGCTGATCATGATGTTTGACCATTCACAGCTCTGTTGACGCGCAATGCCCAAAAATCTATCCAGCAGGGGAGTGAGAAAGAAGGTGCGAATTTTTCTGGCGATAATTTCGCGCGGGTGCATGATTAAAAAATTAATTGGGTTGTCGGCTGACTTATGCTGGTCTTCGAGTGAGTGGTACAGGATATGGTTGTTCCATTTGTTCTGCCTGGCGATGCAGAAAACTTTTTCATTGATTTCAAGTGCCGTCATAATAATGGAGAGGTTGTTGGAGTCGTTGTCAGAGCCGGCGATGAGTCCCGCGGCAGATTGTATGCCGGCCTGCATCAATGTTTTCTGGTCGGTGCCGGTGCCAATAATAAATCTGTTCTCATCCTCATTTAAATCAAATTCTTCTTTCAGGGATTTATTGGGGTCGATAACAACGGTCGATATATTTTTTGACTGAAGATGTTTATATAGCTCGCGGCCAAAACGGCCATAGCCACAGAGTATCCATGGGCCTTCAGTCAGGTATACGGGGTCGCTGAGCCTGGTGTTAGGTGCGCCGGTGAGCCAGTCATTAATAAGGTGCAATGAGGTTGAATGGGTCAGCATGCCAAATATTTCGGCAAAGGTCTCATAAGGATTGACGACCTGGTCTGTACCGAATGACAGCATATTTTCTTCGATATCCTTAAATTCAGATCTACAGGCAACCTTGATATCAGGGTGCAGTAATTTACTGGTGATGGCGATTTTCAGGTTGGTTTCGTCGGACGCGGTGACTGCAATAACTCCCTGGCACATGGGGTGACGAATACCTGCCAGTTCCAGGATGTGTGGCTCTGAGGCATCACCTGCGATGCTAGGGACATATTCCTTGAGTTCATTAAGATTGAGCCTGTTTAAGTTTTCTTCATCGTATTCAACAACCACGGTCCTGTAGTGCTCTTCCGTGAGTGAGTTGACCATGGCATTGCCGGTTTCACCAAAACCGCATATCAGGTAAAAGGGCTGATGTAATTTCTGGATATCTCTTTTAAATCTATGCTGGGTAACAGCCTGTTTGAAGGCCTTGTCCTGAATGAGGCCTAGAATTTTACCGAGGGCATAAAACCAGGCAATGACGGTTGAATATACGGTGACCAGCGCCCATAGACGTTGTGCATCAGTGAGCGCATAGGGTATTTCGCCAAAGCCAATAGTTGTTGCGGTGAAGCTGACAAAATAAAAGGCGTGGAAAAAGCTCATGCGCCAGGCATTGCCCTGATCATCAACGCCAGGAATGAGTACCATGCCGAGAATGGCGATGGCATAAACACTAATCAATAATAAAAACGGCGTGCGCATGCGCCGCAGAATCATTGATGTCACCATGTTCATGGCAGTCGGCTCTTAGTGACGGAGCATGGCGGCTTCAATCATCAATAAAATAACGGAGATGATATTGGCAAGAAAGGCGCCGCCGCTGAGTGAGACGATGGTTGCTACAACTGTAGGTGTCAACCCTGTCTCCTGAACATGTACTGCAAAGGTCCAGACAATAGAGGCAGATATTAATTGAGCAACGGCAACGAGACTGGTCGCCAGCAACATGGCGCCGAGTTGTGATCGATCGCCAAATTTAAGTACAGTGGCGATAAGGTTGATGACAATGACAGCAAATAATTCGTAGATATTGTGATGGTCCGGGTTGGCGACTTCACCATAGAAGAAACCGAAGTTCAGTGTTAGTGCCAGTATCATAAAGAAACTGAATACGACTTTTTCGAGGTTCATGTGTGTCTCCAGATGACGTTTTTATGTCATCAATGTGATAAGGATGTTTTTGTATATTTCGGTTAATTTTTCTAGATCTTTAATATTAATATTTTCATCAATCTTGTGAATGCTCTCATTCAGCGGGCCGATCTCCACTACCTGTGCACCAGTTGGTGCAATAAAGCGGCCATCAGAGGTTCCACCTGCGGTTGACAGCTCAGTATCAATGTCGCAAATCTGTTTGATGGCCTCTCGTGCTGCATCGACCAGTTCGCCACTCGGTGTCAGGAATGCCTGACCGGACAGCTCCCAGTTTAGTGTGTACTTGAAATCATATTTATTCAGTATATTCTCGATACGAGACTGGATATCGGTATGTTTGAGTTCAGTTGAGAAGCGCAGGTTGAACTGTACAACGAGGTCACCGGGTATGACGTTAGTGGCGCCAGTACCCGCATTAATATTAGATATCTGGAAGGAGGTTGGTGGGAAAAACTCATTACCATTGTCCCAGTGTTCTGATACCAGTTCATTGAGTGCAGGACTGAACAGGTGAATTGGGTTGCTGGCCAGATAAGGGTAGGCAATGTGCCCCTGTAGGCCATGAATGGTGAGTGTGCCTGAAATTGAACCACGTCGTCCATTTTTGATGACATCACCGATTTTGTTTGTGCATGAAGGTTCACCGACCAGGCACCATTTGATTTTTTCATTACGTGTTTCAAGTGTCTCGATGACGCGAACCGTGCCATCGTGGGCTGGACCTTCTTCGTCACTGGTAATGAGAAATCCAATAGAGCCTTTGATGGGGGTGCCCGATTTGATCAAATCTCTGCAGGCCACCATCATGGCGGCGATACTGCTTTTCATATCGGCAGCACCTCGGCCATAGAGGGTATCGTCGATAATCGTTGGTTCAAACGGTGGGTGTGACCAGCGAGCGACAGGCCCGGTGGGAACAACATCAGTGTGACCGGCAAAGACAAATAGTGGGCCTTCGCTGCCAAATCTTGCCCAGAGATTATTGACGTCGCCAAACTTCATTGGTTCGATATTGAAACCAAGAGGTGCAAGATAATCAGCGATTAAAGACTGACAGCCCTGGTCATCTGGCGTAACTGAAGGGCGAGAGATAAGTGCTTTGGCGAGATCTAGTGTGTCTGACATTTTATTGTTATAAATAATTGAGTAAGGTTGATTTTAGTTTTTCCTGCAAGGCCTCGTCGAGTATTTTGCGGGTGTCCTTGTGACGAATATCAAAATAATCAAGCGCTTTTTCACCAGCAGTCGATATCTTCGCACTAAGAATATCGATGTCGCAATCAATAAATGCCCGGGCGATATTGGTCAGTACACCAGGGCGGTCGACAGTATCAATATGGATGCGTACAGTTTTTGGCTCTTTGGTTTTTTCAAAGTTGATAATGGTGGGTATATCAAAGTGGCGGTGTGATCGTGGTGTGGCCTGGCTGGTTTCGGTAAATCGGGTTTCTTTGTCTGAAAGTTTCCTGCATAGATCTGGCAGCATTTCATTGACGCTGTGTTCCAGTACGTCGAGTGTGTAGTTGTCAGAAATAATTTTGAACGTCTCGAGTGCGTAATCATTTTTGCAGTCAACCACTTCAGCGCTGACGATATCGAGACCAAGCTGTCCGACTGAATTAACTACGGTTGCAAAGATGCCTTCTCTGGAAGGCGTGTAGACAAAAAGTTCAAGGCTTTCTGACTGGTTATTGATACGGGTCTTTACCAATGGGCCAGAGTTTGGTTCTTTATTAAATATCAGCTGTGTATGCCAGACAATTTCACCGGGTGTGTGTCGAAGGAAATATTCGTTGTTAAGGTTCTTCCATATCTTGTGTGCCTGATGATTGCTCACGCCCTTGAGATCAAGCATGCGCAGGGCATCCGTCTGGTTTAGCTGTATGTTTTCCAGTTTGTCTGCTTGTGCCTCAAGACCAATGCGTAATACTGCAGCTGTTTTGTTGTAAAGCTCGATGAGCAGATTGTCTTTCCAGCTATTCCATTGATTTGGATTGGTTGCTCGAATATCAGAAATAGTAAGCAGGTAGAGATAATCAAGCCGTGGAATATTACGGACGGTTTCTGCAAAATCCCGGATAACATCCGGGTCGCTGATATCCTTGCGCTGGGCTGTCATCGACATGGTCAGGTGATGACGAACCAGCCAACTGACGAGTTCAGCGTCATTGGGTTTCATGTTGTGGTTGATGCAAAAGGCCAGTGCATCTTCGGCGCCAAGAATGGCATGGTCGCCCTGCCTGCCTTTGGCTATATCATGGAATAATCCAGCGAGATAAAGCAGTTCGGGTCTTTTCAGGTGGTGGAAGATGCCGCTGGCCAGCGGGAATTCGTGGCAGAATTCGGGCACGGAAAACCGGCGTAAATTTCGAATCAAAAATAAGGTGTGTTGATCTACCGTGTAAGCATGAAATAAATCATATTGCATTCTGCCAACAATAGAATCAAAAGCGGGAATGTAGGCGGCGAGAATACCGTAGCGATTCATTCTTCTGAGTTCATGGGTAACACCGCGGCTATTGCTGATGATTTTTATGAACAAGTTTTTAGCGGTATTTGAGGCCCTGAACTCATCATTGATCAGGTAACTGTGTTCGCGAATAAGACGTATGGTTTCGGCACGCACTCCCTGAATTTCAGGGTGTTCCTGCATTATGAAGAAGAGTGCGAGTAGTGTGGCCGGCTCACTTTTAAAGATATTTTCATCACGTGTTTCCAGATACCCATGACGAGTCTGGAATACATCATTAATGATGACAGGCACACATTCTTCATTGGCATACAGTATTGCCTCCCTGAATAATTGCAGCAGCATCTCATTGAGTCGCTCAAGTTTTATTACCGTTCGGTAATATTGCTGCATGAATTGTTCGATGGCCTGATTGTTGCGATTGTTCTCATCATCCTTGAAGCCAAATTCATAGGCCAGGTCACGTTGGTAGTCAAACAGTAGTCGATCTTCGCGGCGACCAGCTAGGTAATGCAGGCTACAGCGGATTCGCCAGAGCAGGTGCTGTCCATCGAGCAGGTCATTTAATTCCTTTTGTTGTAAAAAGTTTTTTTCCACTAGCCCTTGCATGCTTTCCGTATTGAAGTGGCGCTTGGCAACCCAGCCAATCATCTGAATATCACGTAGGCCACCACGGCTTTCCTTGATATTGGGTTCAAGGCTGTATGCAGTGTCATTGAATTTGCCGCTACGTTGCAGCTGTTCTTGAAGCTTGGCCTGAAAATACGACTGGTTATCCCAGATCGAATCCGGTCCGGTTTCGGACTTCATTTGTTCGAAAAGATTTTTATCACCACAAAGTAGACGCGCTTCCATAATGTTGGTGGCAACAGTTATATCTTTTTCAGCTTCCGTAATACACTCCTTGAGTGTTCTAACACTGTGGCCGATTTCTAATCGGCTATCCCATAACAGGGTCAGGAAACGTTCGAGTGCGTCTTTGGTCTGCTCATTTTCTTCATCATCGAGTAGCAGCATTAAATCGACATCAGAAGCAGGGTGCAGTTCACCTCGTCCATAACCACCAACAGCCACGAGTGAGATATTCTGGTGAATATCATGAAATAGATGTTCGAAAACGATAATCAGTAGTTGATCAACAAGGTGTGCTCGGCCAAAAACAATGGCTTCAACCTCTGTACCACTCTGGTACAGTTTTTTTAATCCTGTATTGGTATCCGATACTGCTTGCTTTAGCTCGGTAAGGATGTCCGCAGGTTTTTTTTCCAGTGCTGTTTTCAGCCTGGTTAAATCGACCAATTGATCGATTTGATCAGCCATAGAATCGTAATATCGATGATATGTCATATCGAAATGGATTAGATTTCATCCCCGGGACATTGGGTCAGAACTTCGTAACCGGTCTCTGTAACCAGGATAGTGTGTTCCCACTGTGCTGATGGACTATGGTCCTTGGTGACCACCGTCCAGTTATCATTGAGTAGTTTTACGTTGCGTTTTCCAGCATTAATCATTGGTTCGATGGTAAAGATCATTCCGGGTTCGAGTTGTACACCGGTGCCAGCTTTACCGTAATGCAGTACCTGTGGTTCTTCATGGAAGCTGCGACCGATGCCATGACCGCAGTATTCCCTGACTACGGTACAGTTATTTGATTCGGCATGCTGCTGAATGACGTGGCCAATGTCACCCAGATGTGCGCCGGGTTTGACCTGTTCGATACCCAGTTTCAGGCAGTCCAGGGCGACCTGTGATACGCGAGCGGCCTTGATCGGGGGTTCTCCAATAAAAAACATCTTGCTGGTATCACCGTGGAACTCGTCTTTGATCACCGTGATGTCGATATTGATGATATCGCCATTCTTGAGCTTTTTATCGCTGGGAATACCGTGGCAGACCTGGTGGTTGACCGAGGTACAGATAGATTTTGGAAATCCGTGGTAATTCAGTGGTGCTGGAATGGCATTTTGCACGTCAACAATGTAGTCGTGACAGATTTTGTCGAGTTCATTGGTTGTAATGCCAGCCTTGACGTAGGGGCGGATCATTTGCAGGACTTCACCAGCCAGCCGGCCAGCGATGCGCATTTTTTCAATTTCCTGTTTATTTTTTATCTGTATGTTCACGATATAATTCTTTATTAATCAATATGTTATCATATGTTTGTGGCCTGCTGTGCAGGCCGCAAACGGTTGTTTCTTCGTTCTCAATATGGTATAAAGCCGCCGCGCTCAGGGTTTACCTGAGCATTAACCGGGTATAGCAACTGTCCTGAGACAGACTATATCTAATTTTACTTCGCACATATACCGTCACATGTGGTTGGGTGCCGACTAAATATTACATTTAGAGGGTTATCGCATGGGGTGTATGGAGGCCTAACCCTTAATTAGGAGTTATTATGTCAAATGTATCTATGCGTCTGATGCTTGAAGCAGGCGTTCACTTCGGTCACCAAACTCGTTTCTGGAATCCAAAAATGTCTGAGTACATCTTTGGTGCACGTAATAAAATTCATATTATCAATCTTGAAAAGACATTGCCCATGTACAATGACGCAATTAATGCCCTTGGCAAGATTGCATCAAACAGAGGCACTATCCTCTTCGTTGGTACAAAACGCGCTGCGCGCAAGATTGTAGGCGAAGAAGCAGAACGTTGTGGTATGCCTTATGTTAATCACCGCTGGTTGGGTGGTATGTTGACCAACTTTGCGACAATTCGTCAGTCAATTCAGCGACTGATCGAGCTTGAAGAAATGTCAACGAATGGATCTTTTGATCGTTTGATCAAGAAAGAGGCGCTGGGTCTGAAGCGCGAAATGGAAAAGAAAGAAAAAGTTCTTGGTGGTATCAAGAATATGAAAGGCCTGCCTGATGCCGTTTTTGTTATCGATGTAGGTCATGAAGATATTGCCGTGCAGGAAGCAAATGTACTGGGTATCCCTGTTTTTGGTATTGTCGATACAAACAACTCTCCTGATGGCATTGATTACGTTATTCCTGGTAATGATGATGCGATTAAAGCGCTGCTTCTGTATACACAGGGAGTGGCTGATGCAGTTATTGAAGGCCGTGCTGCTGCAGTGATTCAAAGAGCAGAGGAGCCAGCTGCAGAAGAAAAAACTAAAGTTGCTGTAAAGAAAAAGGCTGCACCTAAAAAGGCTGCATCTGTAGCAACAGCTGAAGAGGAAGTAGAAGCTGGTACAGAAGAGGCTGCAGATGCTCCTGCACCTAAGAAGAAGGCAGCGCCTAAAAAGAAAGCTGCGCCTAAAAAGAAAGCTGCTCCTAAGAAAAAGGCTGCTGCAAAGGATGAAGAATAAGCCGCTAATAAGTGGCTGTCTGATTCCCTGATTATTAATTTTTTCTAAAGAGGTGAAATGATGCAGATTACAGCGTCTATGGTTAAAGAGCTGCGTGAGCGTACTGGTTCAGGCATGATGGAATGTAAAAAAGCCCTGCAGGAAGCGGAAGGTAATATTGATACAGCAATTGAAAATATGCGCAAGTCTGGCCTTGCCAAGGCTGATAAGAAATCTGGCCGTGTTGCTGCTGAAGGCCGTGTTGCTATTGAAATCAGTGAAGATGGCAAGAAAACCGTTATTGTTGAAGTTAACTGTGAAACAGACTTTGTTTCTGGTGGTGATGATTTTATGTCATTCGCTTCATCAGTAGCTAAAACGGCACTGGCTAACCAGCCAGCTTCTGTAGAGGCACTGGTTGCGCTACCTATCGCTGGAGGTGAAGGCACTATTGAAGAAACTCGTCAGGCTATGGTAGCCAAGATTGGTGAGAATATTCAGGTGCGTCGCTTTGAGCTTCTTGAGACATCAAACGGTGCCTTCGGTAGTTATGCGCACGGAACACGCATGAGCGTGTTGGTTGAAATGGAAAATGGTAGCGATGCACTGATTAAAGACGTTGCAATGCATATCGCCGCAAGTAATCCAATGTGTGTCTCTGAAGAGAATGTTTCTCCTGAAACATTAGAGAAGGAAAAAGAAATTCTTCGTGCGCAGGCGCTGGAGAGCGGTAAGCCTGCTGACATCGTTGAAAAAATGCTGGATGGAAGAATTCGAAAATATCTTGCAGATATCACACTGGTTGGTCAGCCATTTGTTAAAGATCCTGACAAAACAGTCGGTGCTTTGTTGAGCGATGCTGGCGCAAAAGTAATCCGTTTTGTCAGATACGAAGTAGGTGAAGGTATCGAGAAGAAAGTAGAAAACTTCGCCGATGAAGTAATGGCGCAAGTAGGTGCCAGCTGAGCGGATTGGCTAATGTAACAAACGAAGAACCGGGAATAATATCCCGGTTTTTTGTGTAACCCGTTTGGAAGTGTTATGAAGACAAAATCGACTTTATATAAAAGAGTTTTACTCAAGCTCAGTGGCGAAGCGCTCATGGGTAATATGGATTATGGTATTGATCCAGCTATGATTGCTCGTGTTGCCAGGGAAATCAAAGAAGTCGTCGACATGGGTGTCGAAGTTGGTGTAGTTATCGGTGGTGGCAATATTTTCCGCGGTGCAGGGCTGGCGCAGTCTGGCATGAATCGCGTTACTGGCGACAGTATGGGAATGCTGGCGACGGTAATGAATAGCCTGGCAATGCAGGATGCGCTGGAAAAAATTGGTCAGCCAGCAGTTGTCATGTCTGCGCTAGCAATGCCGAGAGTTTGTGAAGAGTTTACTCAGCGTGATGCGATAGCGCATCTTGAAAATTCGCAGGTCGTTATCTGTGCTGCAGGAACAGGTAATCCATTCTTTACTACCGATACAGCCGGTTGCTTACGCGCTATTGAGATTAAAGCTGATGTTATAATGAAGGCGACCAAGGTTAATGGCGTTTATGATTCCGACCCTGTAAAGAATCCTGACGCCAGGCGCTTCGAGAAGCTAAGTTATGATGATGTGCTAGAACAAAATCTACAGGTCATGGATGCCACTGCGGTAGTTTTATGTCGTGACAATAAACTGCCGCTACGAATCTTTAATTTAAACGATGAAGGCGCTTTGCCTGAAGCTTTAGTAAATCAGTCTATAGGGACTGAAGTTGTAATAGGAGATACTAAATGATCGACGAAATTATTGAAGACGCAAAAACTCGTATGGGTAAAAGTGTTGAATCTTTGCGTACTGAACTAACAAAAATTCGTACCGGCCGTGCACATCCCAGTTTGCTCGATCATATTACTGTTGATTACTATGGTGTCGCTACACCTTTGACACAGGTGGCTAATGTATCTGTTGAAGACGCAAGAACGCTGATGATTTCACCCTGGGAGAAAACCATGGTGCAGGCAATTGAAAAGGCGATTATGAAGTCGGATTTAGGTTTGAATCCTGCAACGGCGGGCACCCTTATACGAATTCCTATGCCTCAGCTAACACAGGAGCGTCGCCAGGACCTGGTGCGTGTGGTCAGAAATGAAGCGGAAAATGGCAGAATTTCAATTCGTAATATACGTCGTGATGCTAATAGTGATTTTAAGGATCTGTTAAAAGAAAAAGAGATTACTGAAGATGAGGCTCGTCGTGCAGAAGATTTAATTCAGAAACTAACGGATACCTATGTAGCAAAAGTAGATGAAGTTCTGGCAATAAAAGAAAAAGAACTGATGGAAGTCTAGTCGGGCCGGGTATAAGAGAACGTTATTGATGAGTGAAGATGAACATTCTTCTTTAGTTCCACGACATGTTGCCGTTGTTATGGATGGCAATGGTCGCTGGGCGAAAAAGCGATTTTTGCCCAGGTCGGCGGGTCATCGTGCAGGTGTAAATGCAACTCGTGCCATTGTTGAAAATTGTGCCAACTTAGGCGTTGAGGCTTTAACTGTTTTTGCCTTTAGTAGTGAGAACTGGAGCCGTCCACAAAAAGAAGTTGATGCATTGATGTCGATATTTGTTTCAACACTGAAATCAGAGATGTTGAAGCTGAGGGAGCAGAATGTACGCGTAAAATTTATCGGTAACCGTGTAGCGTTTCCAGATAAATTACAGACTGTTATTAATGAAACAGAAAACCAGACGAGCCACAATACTGGTCTGGATCTTACTATCGCGGCTAATTATGGCGGTCGTTGGGATATTGTTGAGGCATGTAAGTTAATTTCACAAAAGCTATCGGCTGGTGAGCTATCATTATCTGAGATTAATGAATCACTTCTGTCTGAGCAGGTATGCCTGTCAGATCTTCCTCCAATTGACCTGTTTATTAGAACCGGTGGCGAGAGCCGAATAAGTAATTTCCTTTTATGGCAAATTGCCTATGCGGAACTGTATTTTACTGATACCTTGTGGCCTGACTTTAATCTGACGTCATTAGAAAAAGCTATTGCATGGTATGGTACACGTCAAAGACGTTTTGGAAAAACTTCTGAGCAGGTGGAAGGTAAAAAGGCGGCGTCTGAATAATGTTACTGCACCGTATTCTGACAGCAGTTCCACTAGCCATGGCGGTAATCTGGTTGATCCTTTATCAGCCAACTGAGAATCTCCTGTTTGTATTGATACCTGTGTCTTTTATCTGTGGTTATGAATGGGCGCGCCTTGGTGGCTTGCAGTCATCGGCTGCCCAACTGGCATTTGCTTTATTGCTCAGTGCTTTTTCCTGGCTCTGTATAAACTATTTTTCGCAATATGGTTACCTGTTGTTGTTACTTGCCACGGCATGGTGGTTTGCTGTTCTTGTTTTTCTGAAAAAAGTGCGACCAGAATTAAAGTCATCAGTTGTTTCTCCAGCAAAACTGCTAGTAGCATTCATGGTGGTTCCCTCAGCGATGTCATCTATCTATATTATTCATGGTATTGAGCGTGGTGCAGAGTGGTTGTTGTATAGCATGGTGCTGGTCTGGATTGCGGATAGCGGTGCCTATTTCGCAGGTAAAAAATTCGGTAAAAACAAACTGGCGCCCAATGTCAGCCCAGGCAAAACACTCGAAGGACTTTGGGGCGCATTAATTGCCAGTACGATATATTCGGTAATTGCGTCGTACTATTTTAATCTTACCCATTCGCAGTCACTGCTTTTAATTGGACTGTCCCTGCTGTTGACGATAATGTCGGTTGCTGGTGACCTATACGAAAGTTTTTTAAAGCGTGAAGCTGGTGTTAAGGATAGCGGCCGAATTCTACCCGGTCACGGCGGTATTCTTGATCGTATAGATGGTGTGCTACCAGTAATGCCGTTATTCGTGGTTTTTTACGACTGGTTGATAATGCCTGTTGAAGGACTGTATTGGTGAGCAGGGTCGTTAGTATTCTTGGTTCGACTGGGAGTATTGGTAAAAATACCCTGGATGTTATTAGCCGTCATACCGAGCATTACGACATCATGGCACTGACCGCTAATACGGACTATGCAACATTGGCCGATCAGTGTTTGCAGTGGCGACCGCACTATGCGGTAATGAGTGACGAGACAGCAGCGCAACAACTTGATGATTACCTGCGCAAGCATGGCTGCGAGACACAGGTATTATCAGGTGTACAGGGCCTGTGCCAGGTAGCCAGTCTGGATGAAGTTGACACAGTGGTTGCTGGTATTGTCGGTGCAGCTGGTTTATTGCCATCGCTGGCAGCCGCGGAGGCGGGTAAACGTATACTGTTAGCGAATAAGGAAGCACTGGTTATGTCAGGCCAGTTGTTTATGGATGCAGTGGAAAAAAATAGTGCCGAGCTGTTGCCGGTAGATAGTGAGCATAATGCAATATTCCAGTGTCTGCCTGTCGCAAAATCATCGACCGTGAGTACGGCAGGGGTCAATAAAATTTTATTGACGGCAAGTGGCGGACCGTTTCGTACCTTTAGCGTGGAACAGCTGGTTTCGGTGACGCCGGAGCAGGCAATCGCTCACCCTAACTGGTCAATGGGTCCCAAGATATCAGTGGACTCGGCCACTATGATGAATAAAGGCCTGGAAGTCATTGAAGCGCATTGGCTGTTTGGTGTCGATATCGATGATATTGAGGTAGTGGTGCACCCGCAGAGTGTGATTCACTCTATGGTGTCCTATATGGATGGCTCGGTGCTGGCGCAGTTAGGTAATCCCGATATGCGTACGCCCATCGCCCACGCCCTGGCGCTACCAGAGCGTATTGTCTCCGGTGTGGAACCTCTGGATATTTTTGAGGTCGCAAGGCTTGAGTTTGAAAGGCCTGATTTCCAGCGTTTTCCCTGTTTACGGCTATGTTATGAGGCCATTCGCATGGGAGGTGCTGCAAGTATCGTGTTGAATGCGGCCAACGAAGTTGCGGTGGCGGCCTTTCTGGATAAGCGGATTGCATATACAGATATAGCATCAATGATTGAACAGGCACTTACAAGTCCTGCTGTTGATGAAGATGTGACCACTATTAACGAGATACTCTCAGTTGATGCTCTTACCAGGGCTATTGTCGATGAGTATGTTGCTAGAAAATAATAATTATAAATATGAGTGTTTTACATAATCTTTTATTTTTCATCATCGCCATTGGCATCCTGGTGGCAATACATGAATTTGGCACTACTGGGTTGCGCGCAAGCTCGGTGTTCGTGTGCTGCGTTTTTCTATCGGTTTTGGTAAACCGCTGTTAACCTGGAAGCGTACGGAAAATGGTCATGATATCGAATATGTAATTGCTGCCATCCCACTTGGTGGTTATGTAAAAATGCTGGATGAACGCGAAGTTAAAGTCGCTGAAGAAGATCGGGTGTACGCGTTCAATACCCAGCCTGTAGCAATACGTGCTGCAGTGGTTGTGGCCGGCCCATTATTCAATTTTATTCTTGCCATATTTTTCTACTGGGCAATTTATCTTTCTGGCATTACTGTTGAGCGTGCTCTGATTGGTGAACCTGATGAGGCTTCAATAGCTGCGCTCTCAGGATTTAAAGATCAAGATGAAATATTAAAAGTGGGTGATGATGATACGCAGTCCTGGAGTGATTTCCATTTGCAGGTTCTTGCCCAGGGTTTAGACGGCGGAGTTCTAAGTGTCCAGGTAAAAACTGCTGATGACATGATAGTTACCAGGGAGCTGGAACTGGGTGAGGCGCGTCTACTTGTAGATGAATCGGATGTGGTAGCGCAGCTCGGATTCAGGCAATGGTGGCCTGAACTGCCAGTGACTATCGGTGGTGTTATCGAAGATGAACCGGCTGCACAGGCAGGGCTAAAGCAAGGTGACCAGGTCCTGAGTATTAATGGCGAGACTATTCAGTACTGGAGTGAGCTGGTTGAAAAAGTTGCCAATAGCCCTGGTAAGGTTCTCAATTTTTTAATTTTCCGTGATCAAAAAGAAATACCCATTGCGGTGATTCCAGGCACAAGAGAAAAGCAAGGAGTTAGTAAAGGCCATATCGGCGCCTACCAGGAAGTGCCGCAGGCGTTGAAGGATAAGTTACTGGTGAAGGTTGAGTATGGCGTGTTCGAGGCAATCCCGGTAGCTATTATGAAAACCTGGGATATGTCAGTACTCACTTTGCGTGTGTTATGGAAGATGGTGATTGGCGAGGCATCGCTGAGCAATATCTCCGGACCGGTTACGATCGCCAAATATGCAGGTGTTACTGCAGGCATTGGCCTGGTTACCTTTGTCGGATTTCTCGCAATTATCTCGGTTAGCCTGGGCGTGCTGAATTTGTTGCCGATACCCCTGTTAGATGGTGGCCATTTATTTTATTACCTGATTGAGGTGGTAAAGGGCTCGCCTGTATCGGAGGCCTTTGAAATGCGCGCGCAACAGGTCGGTATGGTGATCTTGGCCAGCTTGATGCTGATTGCTTTTTACAACGACTATCAGCGGTTTATGTAGGGATGTCGCGTATGCTAAAGGGGTATTCCAGGTTGCCAAGATTATTGCTGCTTATATATGTGCTGTTGCTTGCTGGCCTGGCATGGGCAGAAGACAGTTTTATTGTCAGTGAGATTCGAATTGAGGGGCTTGAGCGCCTTGCCGATGGCACCTTGTTAAATTACCTGCCGGTTCAGGTTGGCGATCCACTCGATAGTAAGCAAATTGTATATTCTATTAAGGAGTTGTATAAAACGGGATTTTTTGCCGATGTGCAGTTGTTTAGGGATGGTGATGCACTGATCGTGCAGGTTAAGGAGCGACCATCAATCTCAGAGGTTAAATTCTCAGGCAATAATGATATCGATAGCAAAACGCTTGAACAGGCGCTGGAAGATATCGGTATTGTTCAGGGTCGGATCTATAACCGCTCACTGCTTGAAAAACTTACCCAGGAACTGGAGCGAGTATATTTTAGCCAGGGTAAATACGGTATTCGTATTGAAACCAAAATTGAAGAGCTCGATCAGAATCGCGTCAATATTGATATCAAGATTTCAGAAGGCCAGGTTGCGCTGATCCGACAGATCAATATCATCGGTAATAAAGTTTTTGATGACGAAACACTGCTTGACGAAATTGAGCTCGGTGTGCCGGGTGCTTTTTCACTGTCCGATGCTGATGAATATTCAAAACCTAAATTAAATGCCGACCTGGAAACATTGCGTTCATATTATCTCGATCGTGGCTACATCAAGTTTTCTGCGGATTCGACACAGGTATCAATTACACCAGATAAAAAAGATATCTATATCACGATTAATGTAGAAGAGGGTGACCAGTATTCTATTGATGATGTCAGGTTGGTCGGTGATATGGTTGTCGATGAGCAAATTCTTAAGAGCCTGATCCTGACCAAAACGGGTGATGTGTTTTCCAGAAAAAATATGACCACATCGCAGAAAAGCCTTGAGGATCGACTTGGCAAAGATGGTTATGCATTTGCCAAGGTGACTATTATTCCTGAACTTGACGAACAGAAGAAGACGATTGATCTAACCTATCAACTGGTGCCAGGCAATAAAACACACGTCAGGAATATTAATTTCCACGGTAATATCAGGACGCATGAAGAGGTGCTGCGTCGTGAAATGCGCCTGATGGAGGGTTCGATTCTTGCCAGTGATAAACTGGAGCGATCAAAGATTCGTTTACAGCGACTCAGCTATCTAGAAAATATTGAAATTGAGACCAGGCAGGTACCAGGAACCGATGACATGGTCGATCTAGAGGTGAATGTTGAAGAGCGTCTCTCAGGTAGCTTTAACATTGGAGCAGGATTCTCACAGACCCAGGGCTTCCTGTTTAATGTTGGCTTGACCCAGGAAAACCTACTGGGTACTGGCCAGCGCCTTGATGTGAATATTAATACCGACTCAGCAAATACCGTATACAACATCTCATTTACCGATCCATATTACACGATCGACGGCATCAGCCGTACGATTAGCCTGTCATATGCAAAGCGAGATGCGGCAGAAGAAGATATTAATGACTTCCAGACAGATTCATATAGTGCCAGTATTAATTATGGTATTCCTTTGTCTGAATTCACAACACTGCGCCTTGGTTACGGTTTCAACCACGTCGACCTGCTGTTATCGTCTGTTAATCCATCACTGGAAGCAACGGCGTTTGTTAACGACCACGGCGATACATATGATAACTTTTTACTCAATGCCAGTTATACCTATGACACTCGTAACCGGACTGTCTTTGCCACCAGGGGCAACTCACAGACAATTGCACTGAACCTGTCTGCACCGGGTAGTGACCTGGAGTTCTATAAGCTGGCTTACCTGACTAAATTCTATTTTGGCCTGACGGACAATCTGACACTGCTGCTGCGATCTGACCTGGCCTATGGTGGTGGCTATAGTGATCTCGATGAGCTGCCGTTCTATGAGCGTTATTACGCTGGTGGTCTGCGTACGGTCAGGGGTTATGACTCAAATTCGCTTGGTCCACGTGACGACTATGGCTCGCCAATGGGTGGAAATATGCGTGTAACGGCTGGCGCGGATCTGATTTTTCCGATACCCTTTGTAGATAAACCACCTTCATCGGTAAGGTTTACGGCCTTCTATGATCTTGGTAATGTCTTCCTCAATAGTGCACCAACATATAATGCATCTGAGGATGGCTTCCAGTTTGAAGAGTTGCGTGCTTCAGCAGGGCTATCTTTTGTCTGGCTGGCACCCATTGGGCCTTTGCGATTTAGCTGGGCGCATGCGTTGAACCCTGTTGAGGGTGATAACACCAGAGTATTTCAATTTAGTATAGGTTCTTTCTTTTAAGGAGATGGTAATGAAAAAAATTATAATTGCGACTTTATTAACACTGACTGCGGCAAACGCGATAGCTGCAGATCTAAAAATTGGTTTCGTGAGTGTTGAAAAATTACTCACTGAGGCACCACAGGTCGAGGCTGTAAATACTGCTATGCTTGATCGATTTGGCGGTAAGAAAAAGGAGCTGGAAGATATGCAGAAGGAACTTCAGGCCATGCAGGAGGATTACAAGCGTAATGAACTGGTGATGACTGAAGATAAACTCAAGGAACTGCAGGGCCAGTTGATTGGTAAAATGCAGTTATTCAAACAGAAAGAAGCCACCCTGGCGCAGGAGGTTAATACCATGCGCTCACAGGAGCTGGCTGTGCTACAAAAATCTGTTCGCGATATTATCAATGACATTGCAAAACGTGAACACTATGATTTAGTTCTAAGTGAAGGTGTTGTTTTTGCTTCAGAGTCACTGGATATTACCAGTACAGTTCTTGATCAGATGAAAAAGGATTTTAATAAGAAGAAGTAATGGGACTGTATTTATCCGAACTGGCAAGACAGACAGGTGCAAGGCTTGAGGGCGATGATTGCCTGATAGAGGGTATCGCTGAAATTAGTGCGGCTCAATCTGGTGATATCGCATTTATTTCAAATCCAAAATACCTGGAGCATTTAGCCGGTACCAGTGCTTCGGCCTTGATTATCAAGCCGGAGTTTCTGGATGACTGTCCTGTACCTGCGCTGATTACGGCTAATCCGCGCCTGGCCTATGCAAAGGTTGCCAATCTTTTATATCCAGCCAGAAAACGTGAATCGGGTATCAGTTCGAATGCGATTATTTCAGCAACGGCAAAAGTAGGTAATAGTTCCTCAGTTGCTGCGGGTGTTGTTATCTATGATAACGTTGTCATAGGTTCTAATGCGCAAATTGGTGCTAATTGCGTTATCGAAGAAGATGTGATCATTGGTGAAAATACACGAATCAGTCCAAACGTAACCGTTGGCTACGGTAGCAGGATAGGTGATGGTTGTATCATTCATTCTGGTGTTGTCCTCGGCGCCGATGGTTTTGGTTTTGTAAAGGAAGGAGATAGTTACCTGAAAATTCCCCAGATTGGCAATGTACACATTGGTAACGATGTAGAGATTGGTGCAAACACGACCATTGATCGTGGCGCCCTGGAAAATACCGTGATCGGTCATGGCGTCAAACTGGATAACCAGATCCAGATCGCCCACGGCGTCACTATTGGTGATAATACTGTTATCTCTGCTGCCTGTGCGATAGCTGGTAGTACACATATAGGTCGCGGCTGCTTAATTGGCGGGCTTGTCGGTATTGTTGAGCATCTCGAAATCACCGATAATGTCATGATCACCGGGCGTACTATGGTGACGCATTCGATTACCGAGCCTGGCTCTTATTCATCTAGTACGCCGATGGATACTACTGCTAACTGGCGAAAAAACAGTGCCCGTTTCCGCCGCCTTGATGAGTTGGCTAAACGTGTGACCAAACTGGAAAAAACTAACAAGTCAGCTGATTGATAATCGCTGAATAATAAATAATTACCCTGGAGATTGATTGTGAGTGAAATGTATGTAGAGGAGATTCGGCGCTTCCTTCCGCACCGTTATCCATTTTTGCTGGTAGACCGCGTGCTTGAATGTGTACCTGGCGAGACACTGACTGCAATCAAAAATGTCTCTGTCAATGAGCCATTCTTTAACGGACATTTTCCTGCAACCCCGATTATGCCGGGCGTGCTGATTATAGAAGCACTGGCACAGGCAACTGGCCTGCTTGGCTTTAAGACGATGAGTGAAGAGCCTAGTGAAGATCTGCTTTATATGCTTGTTGGTGTTGATAATGTCAGATTTAAGCGTCAGGTTGTACCTGGCGATCAGCTGATGTTGAAGGCCAAGGTTGAACGCCGTTCAAAAGTGATCTGGAAATTCAGTTGTGAAGCCAGTGTTGATGGCGAGATTGTCACCACGGCTGACCTGTTGTGTGCGGCCAAAGAAAAGGAATAACCCCCTTTGATCCACTCGCATGCCATTGTTGACCCTTCTGCAGAGATTGCCGATAACGTTAGTATTGGGCCATTCAGTATTATTGGTCCGGATGTTCAAATTGACTCCGGCACAGTGATTGAATCTCACGTGGTGATCAAGGGACCAACCAAAATCGGCAAAGATAACCACATATTTCAATTTGCCTCGATCGGTGAACAGCCACAGGATCTGAAATACAGGGGTGAACCTACTCGCCTCGAAATAGGTGATCGAAACACGATTCGTGAATACGCCAACCTGAATCGTGGCACGGTTGATGATGAAGGCATTACTTCAATCGGCAACGATAACCTGTTGATGGTGTCGGCGCATGTCGCTCACGACTGTCGCCTGGGTAATAACATTATCCTGGCTAATGCCGTTGCTCTGGCAGGGCATGTGCACATTGATGACCATGCTATTCTTGGCGGGTACTCGACTGTACACCAGTTTACCCGTATTGGGGCGCATAGCTTCTCTGGTTTTGCAACGGCGATTGATCGAGATGTATTGCCATATTTCACCATCGCCGGTAATCGTGCCCGTGCCTTCGGCATCAACAAGGAAGGGTTAAAGCGCCGTGGTTTTACTGCAGAGGCCATTCGTGCCTTGCAGGAGACCTTCAAGATCCTGGTGAAGTCGAAGTGCTCACATAAAGAAGCCATAGCAAAGGCGAGTGAGCTGGCCAAAGATCATGCAGAAGTTAAGCAGGTGATGGATTTTCTGGCGGCCAGTGAGCGTGGCTGGGTACGTTAATAATTAGCTAACAATCTTGAAAAGCACAGGGTTATTGGGGAGAGTGCGTTATGGATTCATCTGAAAAATTACGGGATGTAAGATACCAATCTAAACAGTTCTTGCAGCATTATGCGCGATGAAAAGGCCTGAGTCGGCGTTTTATGTGCTTTAGTATATTAGAAATAATTGTTCTCTGACCCGGTTTTTTTTCACAAAAGACAAGACCTGATCCTATGTTTCGTGTGCGATTCTTTTATGTGAGCTAATTTCTTTGATTATTTCTATAATTAGTTTTTCTAAAGCTATCTCTGTTGCTTTCATTAAAGATCGTTTCATGGCGTGGTTTTTAGGACCTAGCCAAAATTCTCCAATGGCATAGTCATCTAATCCATCAGGTGGATATTTTAAGGAGCCACCAAGTGCGATGATTACCTTGTTGTAGTCTTGCTTGTCGTTTAGATTAATATTTTTACTTGGTTTGTTTACATCTGATATGCTTTCTGAAATTTGATTTTGGATCATTGCGAGAGTTTCTTGTCGTTGATCCAATCTTCGTTTTAAATCTCGTTTTTCATAATCGTCATCAATGTTGTTAAGGTCAGCGTATGAGGCCCCATTTTGGCTATAAATACTGGCCAAGGCTGATATTGTGGTTGCTGCCTCAGTTATAGTTTTTTTAAATAACATATTATGCTCTTTTTCTGAGTTTTTGCTATTTGCATTTCCCGTGATATTTCCTTGGCTGACTAAGTTATTGTTATAAATTAAATTATATTTAATAGAAACTATTGTGTCTGCGTCTGTTTGTGCAGGAAATGTTAAGTATGAATCCTTTTTATGTAAATTAACGGTAAAATCTACTTCGTTAATTTCATAATTTAAGACGTAAATGTTTTTATATTTTTTAGGTTCTTCAGGTTCTATCCAAATGACTTTATTGAAAAATTTATCAAGACTAATTAATAATGCATAAGTTGAACTAATGGGCATGTTTGATGAGGTCATGCCCACGGTTCCTTCATAGAGTTCTTTTTCTCCTTTGGAATGGACGATGTTGTCAAAGCCTAACGGGAATGTGTTATAGATTGGGGAGATTCCAGAATACTTAACAGCAATATTTTCTTTTTTAGTTGTATTTGAAGATTTTATTTTAGAAATATCAGGTGCAATAACAAGTGGTTGATAAATAGGGCTAGCACAACCCTGTAGAGCTAATAAAATAAGACTTATTATGGTAATAATGCTAATTCTCATTTTTTTCTCCTGTTAAGGTTAAATGGCGGCTTTCTAAGTTTGTTTGTGTTTTAGTCTAGTGCAGTAGATACAATTAACATAGCATAATCGCACGCATGCAGAGCAACTGTGTCAGATAGCAATTGTTTCTAATATAGATCATTGCTAATATTTTGTTCTCGCTCAAGTATTTGGGGTCAGAGTAAAATCTCTCTAGCCTAGATATCTTCCAACTTCCAGACATCATAGGCAGGCTCTTCATAAGGGTGCGCCTTTTTTAATGCCGCAATCGCGGCTTTGATGTGCTCGTCGGCGCATACCATCTCGATTTTCAATTCAGACAC
>JAOUPA010000044.1 GCA_029880105.1 Gammaproteobacteria bacterium | reverse complement strand
CACCTTCGATGCGGTAACAACCCAGGGTGGTGCAGTGACAGCTGGCGCAGGTAATACCTCGCTGACTTACACGCCAGTGGCTGACTTTAACGGTACAGACAGTTTTACCTTTACCGTGACGGATGGCCTGGGCGGCTCTAACGTGGCGACAGTGACCCTGACGGTGAACCCGGTCAACGATGCCGTGGTCTGTACCGATGTTCTTCTGGCCACACCTGCCAACACCGCGTTAACCATTAATGCGGCGACCGATCTGGTCGCAGGTTGTAGTGATGTCGATGGTGACACCGTTGTCTTTGCCAGTGCCGCGGCACCGGCCAATGCCAACAGCAGCATTGTTGATGATGGTGCTGGTACCCTGACCTACACGCCTGAGACCGACCTGATTGGCACTGACAGCTTTGTCTTCACCGCGACCGACGGTAATGGTGGTGACGGTACGGCAACCGCCAGTATTAAGGTTGGCGTAGTGCTTGGTAACTTCACCATGCTGGATGTGGCTGGTAAGACATTTGGCGGTACCAATGATGTTGTCTTTACCTGGGACGGTGTCAGTATGCACACGGCGGAAACCGATGTTGCCAGCAATATGACGATTGTCTCTGAGGGAGCAACGGCGTTCTTCGGTGCGCCCTGGTATGCCCACCATGTGCGTGTCTTCGGCCCCGGCACCTATACCTTTGAGGCCAATAATGCACTTTGTGAATCGAAGTCAGCTTCACCTGATACAGTGAATGCGAGCACCAAGAGCTTGCATGCCGGCGCAGATGATATTGATGTAACCGGCTGCCCGGGTACGGGTTCAGCAACAACGGTAAGTATGACGGTTGCTGCTGGCCAGGTTGGTGTGCATATGCTGTTCGATTACAACGGTACGTTTGATATCGATGTGGTCAATGTCTACGATAAGAATGCGGTATGGAATGACCCAACAGGACAGGGTGATCAGGTCAATGATCTCTGGACTGGTCCTGCGGGTGCATCACCTGATCCATTGGCTCCATGGGGACTGGTCTCTCGTGACGTGAATGGTGATGGCATCAATGGCTCGCCGATGGTCGACGGCCCGTTCGTAGGTTTCTATGCCAACTTTAATGATGCGCCAAGTGGTACGGCTGCGGCATTGCCACCGATTACCACTGGGGCTAACGATACAAGGTTGGATAAAAACTGGTTGGGTGCACTGAACTGGGTACTGCTGGTAGCGATGTTGCCTCTGATCAGCGTGCTCAGAAGGCGCTTTAAATAAATAATCGTTGTGCAGGAAGTGGGCTGTGGTGCCGGCTTCCTGCATTTTAAAACGAACAGAATAAAATAATTAAAAATTGCGGGAGTAATACCCAATGAAATCAAATTTAAAAAAAGTGCTATTGCCTGCATTGGCGTGTAGTTTGTTTGTGCCTCTCAATAGTTATGCTACTAATGGTTATTTTCTAATTGGTTTTGGTGCCAAATCTCGAGCAATGGGTGGTACCGGTGTAGCCAATAATACTGACGGCATGGCCGCTGCTTTTAATCCTGCAACAATGATTGATTCTGGTGATAGCTTTGATCTCGGTGCGGAATTTTTTCGGCCGGAAGTGGCCATTTACCACGACAGTGGTCTCATGGGTTTGACGAATGAAACCAGTAATCATGATAAATTCGTCGTCCCTTCAATGGGTGGTGTTTATAGATGGAATGACAGGGTCGCAGTTGGTGCGGCCGTGATCGGTGCAGGTATGAAAACGGAGTATAACCAGACAGTTAATAACAGCGCCTGTACCTCACTTGGTGGTGTTGGTTGTCCACCTACGGTGTTCAATATTCTGAATAATCTGGCCTCGAACGAGGCCGGTGTTGAGCTGTATCAAATACAGATGCTGCCCAGTATTGCCTATAAAATTGATAAAACACATACAGTTGGTGCGACGTTTGTCATGGCCGGTCAATATTTCCGTGCAGAAGGTCTGGAAGACTTTGGCTTTGCCGGGTTTACATCAGGTGGTGCAGCTAGTACGCAGATTGAAGCCCAGAATGGTTTGACAGGAGTGGGTTTCTCGCATTCATTTGGTATGGGCTACCGCCTGGGCTGGTTGGGTAACTTTTTGAACGGGGATTTAAAATTAGGTGTCAATTACTCGGATCGAGTGGATATGAACAAGTTCTCAAGATATGACAAGCTGTTTGCTGAGCAGGGTGACTTTGATATCCCCGAGAACTGGACGATGGGGCTGGCTTATAAAGCTCAGCCTGATATGACGCTGGCTTTTGAAATTCAGCGTATCAATTATAGCGATGTGGCCTCAGTGGGAAACCCAGGACCAAACGCAGCTGATCCGACTGACTTGAATCCATTATGTCCTGGTGCTGATACGCTTGACTGTAAGTTGGGTGGTACCTTAGGTATGGGTTTCGGCTGGACTGATCAGACCATCTATAAATTGGGCTATGAATGGCAGTATACAGAGAAATTGGCACTGAGAGCTGGTTTGAACTATGGCAAGGCACCAATTCCCAAGGATCAGGTGCTGTTTAATATGCTGGCGCCAGCTACTATAGAAAAACACATAACATTGGGCTTTGAATATAAATTCAATGAAGATTACTGGTTGTCAGTGAATTATATGCATGCCTTCCTTAATACCATTAAAGGCCCCACGGCATTTGGTGTTGGCGGCGCAACTGTTACTGGTAGCAATGCCTCGATTGCTATGTATCAGGATGCACTTGGAGCAACCTTAAGCATTCGATTCTAAAATTGCTTTAGTATGAAAATAAAAAGCCCCGCATGTTGGGGCTTTTTATTGTCCCTGTATTTTGTATTATTAATTGTCGGTTCAACTTACAGATTAGTGAAATATCAGGAGATTCAGTTGGGCAACCTATTTCTAGCCTTTTGATTTTAATTGATTTTATATTCGTTGGCACAACATGTGCTTAATTACACTGTGACGTAGGCTGAGTATAGTGAGATTTACTTTATGGTCATCTTTTACCATAAAAAAGATCGACGCATTAAGCCAAGGAGGGTATGTAAAGATCGTAGATCGGTTGTTAGATTTGGTGATGCCTTAGGCAGACGTTCAGGTGATGAACGACGGAGTACGCTGTTAGAGACATTGAAGAAAATATTAAATAGCAGGCTATCAAAATAGAAAATTGACTTTATCTTATATTGTTGCCAGTTTGCTCGGGTGTCTCAATGGGGGTTACCAGAACCAGTACACCAAGCAGTGGGTGATCTAAATAGTGTAATTCTTTGCTGCGCATTCTGCGTTGTGACTTGATCTCGAATTCGTCAAACATTCTGCTAGCGGATGTGGGTATGTTTGATGCATCGTTTTTTCTCGGGCGTTTATACAGTAAATCAGTATGTATATGCAGGTAGCGACCCAGTATTAGCTTGATGCTGCCAGTGACACTCGACTTCATTTCTGCTTCTTTATCTACCGTCAGGTTGTTCTCAGCGCCCAGAATGGTGATTTCTTCTTTCTGGCCTTTGATGCTGCCTATTTGGATGCTGATGGCGGCATCGCTATCAAGTCCTGTTTGTTGCCATGACTGATGGATGAGTACGTTGTATCTGGATGAGCGACTAAGTTTATCTACATATGCCACGAGCTCATTTGTGGTCTCATGGGTTACCTGAATAATGCTGTTGTTATCTTGGTGCTTGACGTTATTATTTACTGCGTTCCCTGTAGTGGTATCTAATTTGTTTTCCTGAATTGACTCAGGTGTGGTGAATGTATTCGACAAACTATTTACCGTGTTATTGCTCGATTCATTATCTGGCATTGCATTATCTGATGGTGGAATAATAATTGGCCATTGTTCGCTGTTAATGTAACGGCTGGAGAGATCTTCAAAAATGACAATTTCAACATTGTACTGATTGATAGCTGCATGTGCATTGTGTGCGACTAGTGAAAGCAGTGAGACAATAATAAAGGAGAGATGTTTATTCATAAATTTTTTCTTAAGGCTAATGTTCAGTCAATGACAGTGTGTTAATAACCTGGGTAATAGTCTGCGTACGGTTATTATAATCCGCTTCATCCATATTGCAGTTAATTCTCAAGGTATCACTGCCATTAAACTGGTAGGTAGCAGGCTGTTTCTGTATTAACTCTATCAGCTTTGCCGTGTCAATGTTGGGTCGTTCAGTGAAGATGATCTTAAAGCCATTATCATTGGTGTCAATTTTTGAGATGCCAACTTTTTCAGCAAGGAGTTTAACTTCTGTGACCGCAAACAGGTTCTTTGTGCTCTCGGGCAACAGGCCAAAGCGGTCGATAAATTCAACTCGTAGTTCATCAAGTTCGCTGGAGGTTCTTGCGCTGGCTATGCGTTTATACAGAATCAGGCGCAGATGGATATCGTGCACATAATCGTCCGGGATGATTGCTGGCATGCCCAGGTCGACTTCAGCACCGGCGTTGAGTGGTATGTCAGCGCTTTCGCCTTTCTTGATAGATTCAACGGCTCTTTCGAGTAATTCGCTATAGAGGCTAAAACCAATTTCGGTGATCTGGCCACTCTGGCTTTCACCGAGTAATTCACCGGCACCACGAATTTCCAGATCGTGGGTGGCGAGGGTGAAGCCTACACCCAGGTCTTCCAGGGACTCGATCGCCTCGAGGCGTTTTTTGGCATCGTCTGTGAGCAGGGATTCGGGTGGTGTAATCAGGTAGGCATAGGCCCTGTGATGTGATCGACCAACGCGGCCACGTATCTGGTGCAGTTGTGACAGGCCCAGTTTGTCGGCCCGATTGATAATGATGGTGTTTGCCGTGGGCACATCGATGCCGCTTTCAATGATCGTGGTGGCGACCAGTATATTGAATCTCTGGTGATAGAAATCCAGCATGATCTGCTCCAGGTTTTTTTCCGGCATTTGTCCGTGGGCGTATTCTACTTTTGCCTCAGGCAGTAGTGCTCTTATTTCATCGGTAATTTTTTCTATGGTTTTTACTTCATTGTGCAGGAAATAAATTTGACCGCCGCGTTTTAGTTCACGCTGGCAGGCCTCCTTGATCGCCAGGTCATCCCACTCGCGAACAAAGGTGTTGATCGAGTGGCGGTGGTGGGGTGGGGTGGCGATAATGGAAAGATCGCGTATGCCCGCTAATGACATGTTGAGTGTTCTTGGTATCGGTGTTGCTGTCAGGGTAAGAATATCGACCTCTGTACGCAGTGATTTCATCTGCTCCTTGTGCTTGACACCGAAGCGATGCTCTTCATCAATAATAACCAGGCCGAGATCTTTGAACTTCACGCTTTTTTGTAGGAGTTTATGGGTGCCGATAACAATATCGATTTTTCCAGAAGCCAGGTCGTCAAGTACTGCCTGTTGTTTTTTTGCGCTGTTAAACCGGGTCAGGCCTTCTACTTTAATAGGCCAGTCGGCAAAACGGTCACTGAAGTTCTGGTAGTGTTGTTGTGCAAGCAGTGTGGTTGGCACCAGTATCGCGACCTGCTTGCCTGTGTTGGCAACGGCAAAGGCTGCACGCATGGCAACTTCTGTTTTGCCAAAACCGACATCACCACAGACAACGCGATCCATAGGCATAGGGCTGCTTAGGTCATTGAGTACGCTGTGTATTGCAGATTCCTGATCCTCGGTTTCTTCAAAAGGAAAACCATTGCAGAAATTCATATAATCATTCTGGTTAATTTCGTACTGCCTGCCTTTGGCGGCGGCACGACGCGCGTGAATATCGAGTAATTCAGCGGCAACATCACGTGCCTTTTTGACGGCTTTGCTTTTGGCCTTTTCCCATTGGTCGCTACCAAGGCGGTGCAATGGTGCGTGTTCCTGCGAGGCACCGGTATAACGGCTGATAAGATGCAATGAAGCGACTGGCACATAAAGCTTGTCGCCACCTGCGTATTCGATGGTGAGAAATTCTGTGTCGTAGGCAGTGCCAGAGAGTTTCTGCAGGCCAAGATAGCGGCCAACACCATGATCGAGATGTACCACGGGTGAGCCAATATTGAGATCGGTCAGGTTTTTTACAATGGCATCAGAATCAAGGCCGCGTTTTTTACGACGTCTTTTCTGGATCGCGCGTTGGCCAAAAATCTGGGGTTCAGTAACAACACAAATTTCTGGCTCTATTAAACTTAATCCATTTTCTATTTCAAAAACAGTCAGGCAGATGGGTTCTTCTGCAGCAACAAATTCGTGCCAGGTTTTACACAGTTTTGGATAGATATGATGCGTACGTAACAATTCACTCAGAATTTCACGACGCCCCGGTGTCTCTGCGACAAAAAGAATGCGCCCCGAATATTCCTGCAGAAATGCCATTAAGGCCGATGAGGGTTCCGCATTCTGGCTGCTAATCTTTAATTCAGGTGGTCTACGTACCGCGAGATTGCTGCTGTCATCCACATCGCTGTATCTGGAAACACGGACTCGCGCATATTTGCTGATTGTCTGGTTGAGTGTTTCCTGATCCAGGAAAATGGCGGTGGGTGGCAGAATAGGGCGCTCAGCATCGTGGCGGCGTTGTTCATAACGGTTTTCTAAATCCTGGGTAAATGTTTCAATAATACTGGACAGATTCTCTGGCTGTATAAACAGGGCGTTATCTGGAAGGTAATCAAATGTAGTCTCGAGTTCATTTTCTTTGAAGAACAGTGGTAGGTAGTATTCGATTCCAGTTGGAATAGTGCCGTCGCTAATGCTGCTATAAATAACGCTACGTAGAGGGTCGCCAGCGATATGCTGGCGATAATTTTCACGAAATTGCTGGATACCAGCCTTGTCGGTTGGGAATTCACGCGCAGGCAAAAGCTCAATGATCTCGATCTTTTTATCAGAGCGCTGGTCACTGGGATCAAAGCTGCGAATCGATTCGATTTCATCATCGAATAAATCAAGCCGGTATGGCATTGTCGACCCGGCCGGGAAAATATCGATGATTGAGCCACGCACGGTAAATTCGCCATGTTCCATAACCTGCGATACAAACGAATAGCCGGCCGATTCTAGATTAGTTCTAAATTCATGTGTATCCAGTTTCTGGCCAGGCCTGAAGATCAGTACGCTGCCATTGATATAATGCCTTGGTGAAAGCTTCTGTAAGAGCGTTGTAACGGGTAAAAGAAGGATGTCACCTGATTGTATTTTCTGCAGCTGGTAAAGCGTTTTAAGGCGGTCTGAGACGATATCCTGGTGTGGTGAGAAGACGTCGTATGGCAGGGTTTCCCAGTCAGGTAAATAATAGATGTTGACCGAGGATGAGGCGTAGAAATTAATTTCACTTTTCAGCGCATCGGCGTGGGCAATGTCCTCAACAATCACCACCACTGGACCCTGATCGTATTGCTTGGTGGCTTCAACGATCGCGAGTGCAAACGAGCTACCGTACAGGCGGCTCCAGTTAGTCATCATGCTGGCCGTATTGGGTAAATGAGGTTTTAGCACAGGGTCGTTGAATGTAGTAATAAGGCGAAATCGAGCATTATCCAGTCATTAACGGTAAATACAAGCTCTATGAACAGTAGATGGCCTGGCGAAGTGCTAATGCAATTTGATTTCAAAAGAACTACTAATAGTTGGTCTCTAAAATGAAGCGTTAGAAAAGCTGCATTGACTGGTTAGGTCAGCGACCATCACGATCTGACTTAGTGATTGTGTATGAGATATCATTGATGAACATAATTGAGCCAACGCAGGCACTGAAGAAAAATTTTCTGCTTATGCATATTGTATTAATATGATTCGTATGCTATAAAACGAAACAAGAATGATTTAAATTCTTATTTGGTCGCTGCAAATATAGCGCTCCACCTGCAATACTTTAAATGGAATAAAAGGCAACGAAATCCGTTGTAGTTTTATATGGATAGAAAATCTCATAAATAATGTGAATGTGTGAAAAATCTGATTAGCCAATCAGATTTTTGTCATTTCGTGTGTGTTTACAGGTGGGGCATATTGGTTAGAGGCGTTATTCGAGGGTAAACGTTGGTGAAAATGCTCAGTGGAAAGATGTAGTACTGCGTGGCGGGGGGTAGTCCCTATTTCGCAAAAAAACAAATTGGAATATCAATGTTATGGAGTATCAATATGAAGAAGAATAAATTAATTATAGCTATCTCGTTCTCGTTGTTTGCACTGACAGCGTACGCAGCAACTTTAGATTATTTTGGGCCACCTCCAGCAGGTGATCCATCAGCATTTACGGGACCGTTAATTGGTGATGATTTGTCAGACGGTTTGACCGCTTTGCCCCCTGTGTACAAAGGGGCGCTTGATGGAGCGCCAACGGAGACTGCAGCCGATCAGGGTATTTCTGGCACATTGTCTGAGGGGGAATTACAGAATAATGGGACTTATGACGTTCCAACAGGTAGTAAGCCCAGCCCTCTTTTTGGGGCACTGGAATATGAGCAGCAAATGTTACGTTTTGAGGAATTTGGTCTGAACTCGCTGGACCCAACTGCCCCAGCGTCAACTGCCAGCTTTCCCCGTCCGGTAACTGGCGCACTACCCGAACAAGATCCAGTCAATGTAGCCAAGAGTGCACCGAATGGGGCAAGTCTTGATGCGTTTCTTGATGGAGCTGGGATATCACCTTTTCCCACCGAATTTTCTAATGTTAACGAAATAAATCCTTGGAAAGCTGATATCGAAGGCTACCTTGGTCGAACATTGGATTCCCCGCCAGCCGAAGGGCGGCCACCTGGTCGTGGTTGGGCGCATCAACGTTGGAATGAGTTCTACCCAGTGAAGTATTTTAAAACGGCACAGGCTGGTTCCAGAGAGAATGGAGGCTTTCGCGATGATGAGCAAAGGCACGGTTATCAAGTCGGAGAATGGGGAGTGGGAGGTCTCTACCACAATACTACGGGAGCGCCCGGTAGCGAAGGCACAACAGCCGGCATTGGTATCCGTTTTCATCCAGACATGCCTATCCAGGAGCACAAATCTCTATGGACATTTGACGGTACACTTCCGCCAAAATTGCTGAATGTTCGTTATGGTGAGCCATTACTAATGCGACACTATAACGCTTTGCCGATTGACCTGACTGCGAACCGTGGTTTTGGAATGCATACCATTTCAACGCACGAACATAACGGCCATTCACCGGCAGAAAGTGACGGTTTTGCGGGAGCATTTTATTTTCCAGGACAATTTTACGATTATCGCTGGCCGGTAGCGCTTGCTGGATACGACACTATCAACACTTCGGCTACCGACCCACGTGCCGCGTTTCCATGTTCTCCGGGAGAAACCTTGTTTGTTAATGATGCCAACCCAGGTATGAAAGACTGTGAAAATGGCACTATTAAAATTCGCGGTGACTGGCGTGAAACCATGAGTACGCACTGGTTTCACGATCATATGATTGATTTTACTGCGCCCAATGTTTATAAAGGCAATGCAGCTATGATGAATTATTACAGCGCAATTGATCGTGGAAATGAGACTGTGAACGATGGGGTGAATTTGCGTTTACCCAGTGGCAGTGCATTACCTTGGGGCAACCGAGATTATGATGTTAATTTAGTCGTTGCAGACAAGGCATGGGATCAATCTGGTCAGCTGTGGTTTAACATCTTCAATAAGGATGGTTTTCTTGGCGACCAACTTCTCTCTAACTGGTTGTATAAACCTTACTTTGATGTGCGCGCTCGTAAGTATCGTTTTCGGATATTAAACGGTTCCGTTTCTCGATATTTAAAAATTGCGTTAGTAAAAGAAGTTCAGGGAAATACCACGGGTGAGATTAATGGTGCAACTTCACAAAACGTATCTTGGGATAGAATCCCTTTTCACCTGATAGCTAACGATGGCAATATTCTTGAGCACACCGTACCGTTTGATGGAACTCAGGATCTGGATGGGAACCTCAATGCTGATGAGCACAAGGGCACTTTGCCAGTACAGGCGATTGCTGAGCGCTACGACATTGTTGTGGATTTTGCAGCTCATGGTATTAAGCCAGGCGACAAGCTTTATTTTGTTAACCTTGTAGAGCACAGAGATGGCAAGATTGTGGAAGGTGTTATTGATCTCGGTGCAGTCTTGCGTGAAACTTACAAGGCCGTGCTTGAACTAGATGCTAATGGGGATCCAATAGGATGGCTTGACGGCGACCCTGTGGTTGGTAAATTTCTCGAGCTCAGGGTGCACGCTTTTGCTGGTGTTGATGAAAGCATGAATCCCGCGGAATACCAAGTTGGCGGAAAGAAAATGATCCCGCTGAAGTTTGACCGTGATGACCCTGCTCAAATGGCCACACTTAGCGACGTGCGCCCCGAAGTTTTGAATTCGGAAGGAGTACGGGCACAGACTCTGCGCCATGGACCATTAAAACCGATAACGGCGGCGGCATTACTGCAGATACGCGTCGTTTGTCGGCAGCGCCCCAGTTAAGCACGGGTCCAACCGACGCTGGATTTGCCGGTGATGGAACACGTGAAATTTGGAGTCTTGGAACTGGCGGTGGTTGGAGTCATCCAATACATGTTCACTTCGAGGAAGGCATTATCTTAAGTCAAGATGGTGAACAACCACCAGAGTGGTCGCGCTGGGCTCGTAAAGACGTATTCCGCTTGGGACCAGAAGAAGATGGCGCGCGAGATATGGATGTTTTATTCGACTTTCGTGAGTTTGCGGGTAGTTTCGTAGAACATTGCCACAATACTCAGCACGAGGATCATGCGATGTTATTGCGCTGGGATTTAGAGCATCCTGGACAGGTAGAGTTGATGCCAGCACCTATCCCCACTTGGGATGGAGTTGACTACACAGATTCAGTCGCTTTACCTACTTTCCGCACGGGTGATGGCACGGGTCTCACCCCTTAATAAATAGTTGATGGAAATTCCGATGCTGGACGGCGAAAGCCGTTCCAGCGTCGCTGGTTTAGTTCGGCTCGGAATTGCTGATCTATCCATTATTTTGACAAACAACATAGGCTATTTTGAATGATTAGAGAAAATTTAATTTTAATGCATTACAGATTTATGGTGCCGTCAATGATTATGTTTTTATCGTTCATTGTGGCGGTGTGGGCACCGGATACATTAGCGGGCTCTGATCATTCTCAGCCTAATAAGCAGCACAAGGTATCGGGGGCGAAGGTTACTGCTCCGGCGAGCAACATTGCACCTGACACTCAAATTTGGGGTGCAAACTATTTCCCAAACTTCGAACTAACGGCTCATACTGGCGAAAAGCTACGTTTTTTTGATGATGTCATTAAAGATAAGGTGGTTTCTATTAACTTTATGTTTACCACTTGCACTGATATTTGTCCGATGGAGACCGCTCGCATGCGGGAAGTTTACAACCTTCTGGCTGATAGGGCAGGTAAGGATGTTTACTTCTACTCCATTACGATAGACCCAGAACACGATACAGTCGAGGTGTTAAATGAGTATTCTAAGCGTTATTCGATAGATGGTAACAAATGGAAATTTCTGACCGGTAGCAAAAAAGAGATTGATATTATCCGCGATAAGTTCGGTCTTTATAGTAATGCAGCCCAAGAAGCCGATTTGTCTAATCATAATATCAACATGATTATCGGGAACCAGGCGACAGGGCAATGGGTGAAGCGTACTCCGTTCGAAAATCCCCACATTCTGGCAAATCAGCTCGGCTCCTGGATGCATAACTGGAAGAAGGTGACTTCAGAAGCACGTCGTAAATATGATGAAGCACCAGAACTTCGGCAAATTTCGAGAGGCGAAATGCTGTTTAGAGATAAGTGTACTTCATGCCATGTTATAAGTGGTGGTTATGGCCGTGTCCGCAATGCTAAACCGATTGGTCCAGACCTATTTCAAGTTACTAAGAATCGTGATCGAGATTGGCTGAAGCGCTGGCTTGCCGATCCGAAAAAGATGCTCGAAGAGAAAGACCCCATTGCTGTAGCTCTATTGGATCAGTACAAAATTTTCATGCCTAACTTTCAACTGGATGATAATGATATTGACAATCTCATTCGCTATATGACTGAAGAAACGGAACGTTTGATAAAGAAAAGTCAATCAAAGAAAAAGCTCTAAGGTGTAATAGGCAATGGGTGGTGAATTGTTGGTCGCGATCTGGGTGGGTTCATTATGATGAAAATTCACGCGCTTGCAGAAAGGTTTTACTAGGTGTGGCTGTAACTACAAATAGAACTTAGTGCGCATAATGTATATTATGTTAAATAGAATAAATGTAAATAGTTGGTGAGATTTTATAAAAGTTTCAGCATGTTACATGCCTCTCTTCTCATGCTCTGGTAAGATTCGTATCAATCAATTTTTGCATGAGAAACGATGTTATGTCTGATGGCGCACTAGAGTTACATATTGATAATCCTGATCTGGATCCTGCAAATAATTCTGCTCGTACCAGGCTAGCCAGATTGTGGCTAACGCTGGGTGTAGCAGCACTAGTGGCATCGGGATTTTATTCAATACTGCTGGTGTTATCACGAACACCAG
>JAOUPA010000194.1 GCA_029880105.1 Gammaproteobacteria bacterium | reverse complement strand
ACTGTAGATGAAATGAGAAAGGAACTGGAACGAACTTTTGTTGATATTATTTGGAGTGGAGGTGATATAGATCCACTTCCTGATGATTTTGAGAAATTAGTTAGAAAGCGATTTTCTAACCATAAGTGAAAATTTGTCAGATGAATCACAAATTGTATAAGTAGGTGCCTAACAAAACAAATCAAGCTAACCCATTTTTCACTCGCGCTGCTCGCAAAAAAGGGTCAGCTTATTTGTAACGTTAGCACAGCGTAATCTTAAGCATGACTTTGACCTGAGCGGATCAGTTTAATATTATCTGTTTTATGAGAAGCCGCTATCTAATAATTCTATTTCTATTATTACCATCCTTTGCAAGTGGCAGCGAGCTTGAGCCATTTACCACCGATGGCTGCAGTTCTTTTCCTGATGGTACGCCTGCGCAACAGTCATTGTGGGCCGAGTGCTGTATTCGGCACGATCTCGCCTACTGGAAGGGTGGCAGCTATGAAGAACGCCTTGATGCGGACAGGGCATTAGAGGCATGTGTTGCCCGGGTTGGTGAACCGGCAATTGCGGCAGTGATGTTGGCCGGTGTACGCGTTGGTGGCTCTCCCTATTTTCCGACCTTCTACCGATGGGGGTATGGGTGGCCGTTTCCAAGAGGCTACAAGGTACTTAGCACCGAGGAACAACAGCAGGTAAAACAGCACCTCGCCCAGTTTAAACTGATGATCGATAGCATCGCTGATGAAATAAACTGATAGCGATTGGCCTGGGTTTGTAAAACACAATCACCCAACCAAATAATAACGTGACCTGATTAGTTGTTAAATAACTTGTTATCTGGGAGGTAATAAGATGGCTACCATTTTGTATGTTCGTATTAAATCGGATGTTGATCTTGAGGAACTGGATCGTCGTATGGAAGAACGCCGACCTCGTTTTCTTGAGGTGCCCGGCCTGATTCAGAAGATTTACGGACGCGCGGCAGAATGCACTGAAGAATGAAACGCATTGTTCGCATTTTTTCTCTACTATCTCGGAGAAATGACTAATAACTTACTGGAGCGAGATATCAGGTGCATGGTGACAGACCATATTCATAATTGAGATCTTCTGCCATACATGTTATAAACATTCATACACGACAAGGAAGACAACATACCTGAAGGAACAAATCACTAAGACTGAATTTTCATATATGCGGATTCCGTCTATCTTAATATTCCAGTAATCGTTTAACAAAGGTTAGGCCTTAAGAGAAAGAGAACATGGATATAAGAGATTTTGTATGGCTTGCTTCATATCCACGCAGTGGAAATACTTACTTAAGAACCATTTTATGGCATGCATTTGGACTCCGTTCAGCGAGCATTTATCCAAATGATCTTGGCGGCAATAAGGTGCTTGAAGAATATGTGGGCCACCTCGAGCATAACCCAAAATTAAAAGAGCAACTACAAGAAACAGGTGTCCCATTGATCAAAACGCATGAACATGCGAATGACAATAGACCCGCTATCTACATTATTAGAGATGGCAGGGCTGCATGTGTTAGTTTATGGGAATTCTATAATCGAAATTTATCGATCGAGGCAGTTATTGAGGGACAACATCACTTTGGAACATGGGCAGACCATGTTAAATCATGGGATCCGTGGAAGCGCCCTAACACCTTGCTATTGGAATATGAGCAATTAAGAGATGATTTGCCTGCAGCGTTAAATACCATCAGCGATTTTTTAGATGTAGAAATTAGAACTACGCATATTCCAAACAGGGACACAATCGCTAGTGTGGATGGAAAATGGGTGAAGAAAAAAACAAATTGGAGAGCACATCTCAGAGGAAGCAAGTTAAAACGATTTGTCGAAATAAATAGAGACATACTCAGAAAGACCGGCCACCTATAGCTGGCAATGCTAATTGGCCGAACATGCACATCAACACGCTAGATAAACAGTATATGGTTTCAAAACTGCAGGTACGATTAGCGGTAGCGTCATAGCACGCATAGCTAATTAGTTGTTAAATATTTATTCTTCCAGGGGGTATTAATATGGCGGTTATTTTGTATGTTCGCATTAAATCAGATGTTGATCTTGAGGAACTGGATCGTCGTATGGAAGAACGCCGACCTCGTTTTCTTGAGGTGCCCGGCCTGATTCAGAAGATTTACGGACGCGATGAGGCCACCGGTGACGGCTGTGGTATCTATTTCTTTGAGAGCAAGGAGGCGCTGGTCGCCTTCAGGGAATCTGAGCTAGCGAAAACCATTCCAACGGCATATGAAGCAACCGATGTTAGGCGCGAGGTTTATGAGGTTCTCTACCCGCTAAAACCCGATGTAGGGCCATTATAAAAATTGCAACTCAACCTACGTTGCATCTCGCAAAATCTTTAAGGCCTCCGCACCGGTAACACCATTGGCCTCCAGCTTGTCGGCCATGATATCGACATAGCTGGGAAAGTCATCGGCAAAGATTTTGCGCCACTCCCTGTACGCGGAGATAAGGTCACCCTGTTCTTCAAGCTGCTCTGCCCTGACGATGTGACCATGACACGCCTGAAAACTGAGCATGGCCTCGACCATTTTGTACACGTCTCTCAGGCCTTCTTTTTGACTACCATAGTCAGCAGGGTCGTTGATGGAAAAAACCACCAGGCGGATAGCCTTCCTGAATACATGCTTGATGGCCTGAACATAGCTGGTCGCCTTGGTGTCGCTCAATGCCTCGGTGATCAGCAGTTCAAGATAGTAATCATTAAACCATTTACCATTTCGACGATTCCAGTGTTTGATGATCCTGATGACGGGTAGTAACAATCCACTGTGCCTGAAATTGGCATCATCCAGTGCATAGTAAAAATTACTGGGGTTGGTTTTTATCCACTTGCTTTTTTTTATGTCGGCGATGACATAACCCTTATTTTCCCGATAGAAACAGGGCACCACGCGAAAACTCACATCTGGATAACATACCAGTACTGCCTTCCCATCTTCAGTAATGGCGGCCTCGGGATAGCGCTGCACCAGCAGGTCTTCCAGCCTGGACATTAAACCCAGCGGCCTGCTGCGCTGCCCCAGTTCGGGCGGCAACTGGACAAACAGGTCGATGATATTATCTTCCAGCGGCTGGATCAGGGTGTTTCGGGCATAGGCACCGGGCATGGTGGTGGTCAGGGCGTCGAACTCTTCAACCATTATTTTTTCGAGCTCGGCCTGGCGCGATGTAACCTGCGACCGATCCTGCATACTTATCACCAGCAATGAATCCAGTGCCCGCAGGCCTTCATCAATCGTTACGGTAAGATTGCTTTGCACCATTAAGATACACTTTCCATGAAATATTGCCCAATGATAGTAAATGAAAGCGGCTTATACACCTAATGTTTGGGGCGAAATTCTTTCTGGTAATCGAATATAATGGTTTCCTTTTATTCAAGCCAGAGAGAAAACATGTCACAGGAAATCTTTGATACAGCGCTAAAACTCATCGACCAGGCCAATGGTGAAGATCCCAATATGGTCACTGATGCTGACGGCAAAGAATGGCCCAAAGAGCTGTTATATGGCCACCACATGTCAGATATGCTGGAGCGTTTTGCACCCGAGACCGATGGCATTAT
>JAOUPA010000002.1 GCA_029880105.1 Gammaproteobacteria bacterium | reverse complement strand
TGAAACACGAACAATCAAATTCCTTGAGCTCCTTGTTGCCCTTTCTTACTGCCTCAATCAGATCTTCCAGGTCCTGATAAATTAGCCAGTCGGCGCCAATCACCTCTGCAATTTCTTCAACAGTTCTGTTATGCGCAACAAACTCTTCAGGTGACGGCATATCTATACCATACACATTGGGGTGCCGCACCGGTGGCGCTGCCGAAGCCATATAAACCTTATTCGCACCCGCTTCTCGCGCCATCTGGATAATCTGCTTAGATGTAGTACCACGTACAATAGAGTCATCCACCAGCAGTACATTTTTACCGGCAAACTCCAGATCGATTGGATTCAGTTTCTGACGCACCGATTTCTTGCGTTCTTTCTGGCCGGGCATAATGAAAGTACGGCCGATATAACGATTCTTAATAAAACCTTCGCGATATTTCACATTAAGATGAAATGCGACTTCCAGCGCAGTACTACGACTGGTATCTGGAATCGGAATCACAACATCAATATCGTGATCATGGCGTTCACGCAATATCTTCTGTACCAGATTTTTACCCATGCGCAAACGTGATTTATAAACAGACACGTTGTCGATAATAGAATCGGGACGGGCAAAATAGACATACTCAAAAATGCATGGCACCAGTTTTGGATTTTCGGCGCACTGCTGGCTATACAGGTTACATTCCTGATCGATAAAGATGGCTTCACCCGGTGCCAGGTCACGTACCAGTTCAAAACCCTGTGCCTGTAGGGCAACGCTTTCTGAAGCGACCATGTACTCAATGCCTTTTGATGTTTCACGTTTGCCATAAACGATCGGACGAATACCATTGGGATCACGGAATGCCAGGATACCCTTGCCGACAATCATGGCAACAACGGCATAACCACCACGGCAGCGACGATGTACGCCCGACACCGCCTTAAAAATATCATCGCGATCAAAAGCCGGTTTGGCCAGTATATTTAGCTCATGTGCAAAAACATTGAGCAGCGCCTCTGTATCAGATTCGGTATTGAGATGACGCAGGTCATCGAGGAACAGCTCTTCCTTGAGTTTTTCTGTATTGGTCAGGTTACCATTGTGCGCCAGCGCAATACCGTAAGGAGAATTCACATAAAAAGGCTGGGCTTCCAGTGAAGATGAACAGCCCGCTGTGGGGTAACGCACATGGGCAATACCCATATTACCCACCAGCTTTGCAATATGCTGACTATAGAATACATCGCGCGCCAGGCCATTACCCTTGCGCATGAAGAATCGCCCATTCTCACAGGTCATAATACCCGCTGCGTCCTGGCCTCGGTGCTGCAGAACAGACAGGGACTCGTACAGATCAATATTGACCGGTGAATGAGCAACGATACCAGCGATACCACACATACTATTTTGCAATCCCTCCGGCAGGCACTCTGGAAGACAGGATACTTTCCGGAAAATAAGGTTTCAACATCAGGGCAATCTGTTCAAAGCGTCCCAGTAAATTCGATGATTGCCACCATGACTGCTGTGGCAGTGGCGTCATACTACCGATGACAACGAAAACGACAACAATGACCAGGCCACGTAAAAAACCAAAGGCAACGCCGAGCACGCGGTCTGCACCAGACAGGCCGGTCTTTTTCACGAACTGTGCAACGATAAAATTGACCAGCGCACCAAACATCAGGGTCATTATAAATAGCAAGGCAAAGCCAGCTGCGAGACGTACCGCACCGGAATCAATCAGGCCGGTCATTAATGCGGCCATTCTGGCGGCGAAGGTCGCCGATATCCAGGTCGCCATAACCCAGGTGGTCAGCGAAATGGCCTCTTTGACAAAACCGCGTATCAAACTGAACAGGGCGGACAGAAAGATCACAAAGAGGATGATCACGTCAACGACTGTCATAGAGTATTGAGTCTCATGGCTGCAGAAAGATTTGCATTATACGCACTTGATTCGCCTGAATACACTCCCAAATTCGCGCCTATAGAAATGGCACGCTAAGGGTGATTGACGATAAAGCCATTGATGTTTTTCTCAGACTTGAATTTCGTCCTGAGTTTTTCCAGACGGTCTTTTTCCAGCTCGGGCCCGATGCGAACGCGGTAGCTTTTCTTGCCGTCCGAACTTTCTGTATCAACATAGCTGGCATAACCTTCCTTGCGCAGGGTATCTCGAAATGCCAGCGCGTTCTCTTCCTGGCTAAAAGTGCCTACCTGCAACGCCCATGACTGGATCGGTGCCTGTGGAATTATCTTTTTCTTTTCCTCGACCTGCTCTCTCCTGGTATCAACGGGCGTAGCCAGCGCCACAGGCTCTACCTTGACCTCTTCCAGTGTTGGTAGAACCGGTTTTTCAGGAATCTCAATACTGCGCTCATGTCTTGATTTATAACCGGAGCCATCAAGCAGTGCCGGAATCAGGATCACACCCAGTGCAACCAGGACTATCGCACCGACGATTCGTTGTTGAAGTGGTTTTTCCATATTTTCGAGCATGATTCTGTCGTTGTCGTTATTTAAAAACTAATAGGGGCGCCAATTCAGGAAAAATACTGTTTCGCCGCTGAAACTGTATGAAATGAACCCATAATTACAATCCTGTCCTGCACCTTTGCGTCGCCCATCGCCGCTTCTATGGCGGCCTTCACTGTTGGTTTAGCGCAGAGTTTAACACCCGCAGCAACCTGAGCAAGCCGTGCAATTTTCTCCGAGATCCCCTGCATGGCCAAACCCCGGGATTCTGACTCCAGGCCGGCGCAGTACCAGCTATCGGCCAGCGGCAACAACAGGGTTATCACCTCTTCGACGGGTTTATCCGCGAGCATGGCGATGACTATTCTAGTTTCACCCTCGACCGGCTCTGCCTGCAATTGCGTCACCAACGAGGCGACAGCATGCGGATTATGCGCCACATCGGTAATGACCCTTGGCTGATCATGCAACTGTTCATAACGTCCCGGCAGGTAAACACGCTCCAATCCGGCACGGATATGTGCGTAAGCTATATTCACCCTGTCGGCCAGTGCCTGCAATGCCATAATGGCCGTGGCCGCATTGGTCTTCTGGAACTCACCCTTAAGCGCGGGTACTGGCAGGCTCTCAATATCACCAAATGGACTATGCAAAGACCACTCACCTGACGACGGTAATTCTTCTATATTGTAGCGCTGTCCAAACAGGTAGAGCTCGGCGGATTTCTGCTCTGCCACTGCCAGTAACGAGGCCGGCACATCCTGCTCACCATAAATCGTCGGTTTATGGGGTCGCATGACGCCGGCTTTTTCGCGAGCGATGGCTTCACGGTTATCACCCAGCCAGTCAGTATGATCAATCGCCACCGAGGTAATCACCGAGACATCCGGCTGCATCACATTGACCGCATCCAGCCGACCTCCCAGACCAATTTCCATAATCACCAGATCAGGTTCAGCGCGCCTGAACAGATCGATCGCCGCCAGTGTGCCAAATTCAAAATAAGTTAGCGCGACATCACCACGCGCCTGATCAATACGCTCAAATGATCGGCACAGGCCCTGATCATCGATCATCTCGCCATCGATTCGTATGCGTTCGTTATAACTAAGAATATGCGGTGAGGTATAGCAGCATACCTTTAATCCCGCCGCCCTCGCTATTGCCTCCAGCAGGCTAACTACCGAACCCTTGCCATTAGTCCCGGCGACAATAATCAGAGGACAGTCAAACTGGTCAGGGAGCCCCATGCGTGCAAGCACATCAGCAACGCGTTCCAGGCCAAGGTCAATTTCAGAGGGATTGAGTGTTGCCTGCCAGTCCAGCCAGGCATTCAAGGAATTAAATTTCGCCAACGTATTTCACCGCGAACAACATGACAGGAAATATATTACAACCGCGTGATGAGCATTTTAAAAACACTCACCGCCATATAAGAACCAACTGGATTTAAATCAGCCTAGCGAAGCGCGGGTCGATTAGACAGCATCAGGCACATGCTTGAAATACGATCACGCAAATCTCGGCGATCCACAATCATATCGATCGCACCGTGCTCCAGCAGGAACTCACTACGCTGGAAACCTTCGGGCAACTGCTCACGTACAGTCTGCTCGATAACACGCGGGCCAGCAAAACCAATCAGTGCATTAGGCTCAGCGATGTGCACATCACCCAGCATGGCAAAGCTGGCCGAAACACCACCCATGGTAGGATCGGTAAGCACCGAAATATAAGGTACACGATTTTTGGCCAGTTTAGCCAGTACGGCACTGGTCTTGGACATCTGCATCAATGAGTTCAGCGCTTCCTGCATACGCGCACCACCGGAGGCAGAAAAACAGATCAATGGAATTTTCTGTTCCAGTGCGACAGTGGCTGCCCGTAGGAATTTCTCACCCACCACAGAGCCCATGGAACCTCCCATAAAACGAAAATCAAACGCCGCCGTAACCACATCTACACCCTTCACTTTGCCCTTGATGGTAATCAGCGCATCTTTCTCACCGGTGTTTTTCTGTGCGACCAGAAGACGGTCTTTATATTTTTTGGAGTCCTTGAATTTATATTTATCAACTGGCATCAGGTTACCAGCGATTTCTTCACGATGATCTTCGTCCAGAAACAGCTCAAGTCGACGACGACCAAAGACACGCATGTGGTGATTACATTTCGGACAGACATCCTGATTGCGTTCCAGTTCAGCACGATAAAGCACGGCGCTACACGAAGTACACTTGGTCCACAGACCTTCGGGCACAGTTCCCTTGGTCGTCACATCTGTACGAATTCGTGTTGGCATCAATTTTTCAAACCAGCTCATGTCTTCGTCCTCTTATCGGGTCTCTGGTAACCACGGGGTTCAGGTCATTACTGACCAATCGGTTATTGTACTTGCTGAGTTATTTCGCATCCATAGCATCACGCATGGATTTTAACAGTTCTGTTACATCTCTCACAATTGTAGCTGTTTGCTCAACTTTTTGGTCTTTTTGTGCCGCCATTCTGTTTACAATCGCAGACCCTACTACGACTGCATCGGCACAACTGGATACACTTGCCGCAGCTTGCGCATTATTGATACCAAAACCAACCCCTATGGGCAGGCTAATATGCTTGCGAATCAGGCTGACGCGCTCAACCACCCCGGCTACATCCAGCGTGGCGGCACCGGTCACACCTTTGAGCGAGACATAATAGACAAAACCACTGGCGACCGCAGCGATCTTCTGCATACGCTCTTCAGTTGTCGTTGGTGCGATCAGGAATATGGGGTCAATCTGGTACTGCCTTAATGCAGCAATATAATCTTCGGCCTCTTCTGGTGGCATATCCACCGTGATAACTCCATCGATACCACTTTCCGATGCCTGTCTGGCGAAAGATTCATAACCCATGATCTCAACCGGATTCAGGTAGCCCATCAGCACGATAGGTGTCTGGTTGTCTTTTTCACGGAAGCTTCTGGCAACATTAAATACATCGTGCAGGCTGGTATGGTGCTTCAGGGAACGCTCGGCGGCGGCCTGAATCACCGGGCCATCCGCCATCGGGTCGGAGAAAGGCGCACCCAGTTCGATTATATTGGCACCCGCCTCAACCATGGCGTGCATCAGCGGCAGTGTTACCCCTGGCTGCGGGTCTCCCGTCATCACGTAAGGAATCAATGCCTTGCGAGATTCCCCAGCCAGGCGTTGAAAACAGGCCTGTAAACGACTCATAGCTGAATACCTTCGATTTTGGCGATGGTGTTTATATCCTTATCACCTCGACCTGATAGATTGATAATGATGCTCTGCTCAGGTGACATCTTCGCTGCCTGCTTCACGCCATAGGCAATAGCATGGCTGGACTCCAGTGCAGGAATAATACCTTCGACACGCGTCAGTTGATGAAAGGCTGCCAGTGCCTCATCATCGGTCGCCGCCACGTAATTGACGCGACCAATATCTTTCAGCCAGGCGTGCTCGGGACCAACACCGGGATAATCCAGACCAGCTGAGACCGAATGGGTTTCAATAATCTGGCCATCCTTATCTTCCATCAGGTAAGTACGGTTACCGTGCAACACGCCAGGCTTGCCTGCACATAGGGGTGCAGCATGACGACCTGTCTCCAGACCTTCACCGGCAGCCTCAACACCGTACATCTCCACTGATTCATCAGCAAGAAAAGGGTGGAATAGACCAATCGCATTAGAACCACCGCCGATACAGGCAACCAGTGCATCAGGCAGACGGCCAGTTTGATCCTGAATCTGACGGCGCGCCTCACGACCAATAATGGCCTGAAAATCACGCACCATCGCCGGATACGGGTGTGGCCCGGCAACTGTACCGATAATGTAAAAGGTATCATCAACATTGGTCACCCAGTCACGCATGGCTTCGTTTAAAGCATCCTTCAGTGTCTTTGAACCGGAGGTCACAGGCACCACCTTGGCACCGAGCAGCTTCATACGATAGACATTTGGCGCCTGACGGACGATATCTTCCTGACCCATATAAACCACGCATTCCATGCCAAAGCGTGCCGCCACAGTCGCGGTGGCGACACCGTGCTGACCGGCACCGGTTTCAGCAATCACGCGTTTCTTACCCATGGCTCTTGCCAACAGGGCCTGACCAATGGTGTTATTTACCTTGTGAGCACCGGTGTGATTTAAGTCTTCACGCTTGAGATATATCTGCGCACCACCGATTTCCCTGCTTAAACGCTCCGCATGATACAAAGGACTGGGACGACCAACGTAATGGGCCAGGTCGGCATCAAACTGCGCCTGAAAGGCTTTATCGTTGATCGATTTCTGGTAGGCATCTTTTAATTCATCCAGCGCCTGCATTAGTGTTTCAGAGGCAAATATGCCACCGTACACGCCGAAGTGGCCGCGCTCATCGGGCATACTCGAATAATCAATCTTGTCTTTAACTTTGCTCATTATCAGCCTGTCTTACTTTTTTCATAAATGCCGTCACTAATGCTGCATCCTTGATGCCTTTTGCACTTTCCACACCACTGCTGACATCAACAGCATATGGACGCACAGTTCGAATCGCAGCAAGCACATTATCCACATCAAGACCACCGGCCAGAATCAACGGGTAATCCAGATCGTCTGGAATTACACTCCATTCAAAGCTTTGCCCCATGCCACCCGCAGCACCGGGTGCATGGCCATCAAGCAGTAGTCCCCGTACATCCTGATATTCTGCCACCTGCTTTGGTACCGTTAATTCGCCCGCCATGCCCAACGCCTTGATATAGGGCCGACCAAACTGGCGGCAGAACTCACCTCTCTCACTGCCGTGAAACTGCAACAAATCTACAGGAACTTCGGCCAGCACCTGGCGAACTTCTTTTGCATCGGCATCTTTAAATAGTGCCACCGTGGTAACAAACGCAGGCGTTTTTTTGCAGATTTCAGCAGCCTGAGCGGCTGAGACAAAACGCGGGCTTTTACTATAAAAAACCAGCCCAATCGCATCCACGCCTTCAGCGGCGGCGTGTAAGGCATCCTCAACTCTCGTAATGCCGCAAATTTTAACACGCGTATGAGACATAAATACCCTGTTACTATGCAAATCGAGGCAGAATACCTGCCGATGGTAAATCGTATTGCTGCGGGTATTCTACAGCAACCAGATATAATCCGTAGGCTGCCGCAGTCGGGCCAGCTTTGCTGCGATCTTTCAGCGCCAGCAAATCCGCCATCCAGGTTACTGGCTGTTCACCCCGACCAATCATCAACAGCGAACCGACTATATTTCTCACCATGTGATGCAAAAAGGCATTGGCACAGAGATCGAGATAAATATATTCGCCTTCACGGGATACATTAATTGAATGCATCATTCTGCGTGCGTGCTTGGCCTGGCAGATCGATGAGCGAAACGAAGAAAAATCATGCTCACCCACTAGGGCCTGCGCTGCGGCGTGCATCGCTTCAACGTCTAACGCATCATGTACCCAGGTCACCTGCTTGCCGTGAATGGCAGTTCTCGCCGAGCGGTTCAGGATGACATAACGATAACTGCGTTTCGTTGCACTAAAACGTGCACTGAAGTCATTATCGACCGGCTTGGCCCAGAGAATACTGACATCCTCTGGTAGATGCACATTGCTGCCCATAACCCAGGCCTTGAGCTTACGCTCAGCCGTGGTATCAAAGTGCACCACCTGTGCCGTGGCATGCACACCAGTATCGGTTCTACCCGCACAGACCACACTCACAGGATGGTCGGCAACTTTGCTCAGGGCTTTTTGCACCTGATCCTGAACCGTGCGTGCATCCTGCAACTGCATCTGCCAGCCGTTAAAACGGCTGCCGTTATATTCAACGCCCAGTGCAATACGTGATGTAGTCATTGAAACCTGCAAATAAAAACGGCATCCAGGATAGATGCCGTTCTGCTATTTTAAACGATATTCTCGTTTTTATTGAAGCCCTGGCCAGCCTGTTTACTACACCTGACTAACCCAGCTGTGACATTAACTCCTCAGCTTCTTTCTTTTGAGCATCATTACCATCAGCCAGTACTTCGTCAAGAATATCGCGGGCACCTTCATTATCACCCATATCCAGATAAGCCCGGGCCAGGTCAAGCTTGGTACCAATTTCATCTTCATCAAGTGAACCGGAAAGATCCATATCTTCAAGATCTGTATCCATCGACAGGTCGAGATCGGCATCATCAAGATCCATACTAAAATCATCGGTATCTGAATACTCAGTGTCATCCATCGACATATCAAGGTCAGCCGTTAAATCTTCCAGAGATTCACCACCTGACATTTCAGCAGAAAGATCAATTTCATCTTCACCTGACATATTAATATCCATGTCCATATCCAGCGAGGCTTCTTCAGACCCGGTATCCATGGACATATCAAAATCCATATCCAGTCCTGCATCGTCAGCACTCGCAGTTGCAGGCTCACCTGCATCCAGATCTAGCTCTGAGGCCTCGATATCCAGCGAGAATTCTTCTTCATCAGCGGCTGGTTCTTTAACTGCATCAGTCTCGCTCAGGTCAAATTCAAGCTCATCGAGTGATTCAGATGGCGCAGCATCTGGTGAAATAATCGCGGTCTCTTCCATGCCACCAGCAAAATCATCATCCATTGATGGCAGCTCAAACTCATCAGCTGTAGCTGTCTCTTCAAGTGGTGCATCAAAATCGAGATCGAGACTATCGTCACCACCGGCCTCAACACCCAGATCAAAATCCATCGGCTCGGGTGACTTGGGCAGCATATCATCGAGATCCACCTCAGCCACCGTTCCGGCCTGCTTGAACACTTCTGCCTCAGGGCAAAGCTCCTTACCCATGGCCACAATTTTATTCCAGGCAGGCGATTCTTTATCACCCAGCCTTTCTTTTGTCTCAGCGCCCAGCTTGGCAAATGCCTCTGCATTCTTACCCGCAAAATAAGTTTCAGCCAGTTTTACACGGTATAAATCTTTATCAGGATTCTGCTGAATCGCATTCTGTAGCAACTCTTCAGCCTGCTGATAGATGCCATAAGCCAGATAAACATCCGCTTCAGCAAGAACATCATCCTTTTCCTCTTCTTCCTCAGGCTGCAGGTCAGCAGCGGGGCTGATAATAGTGCCAGTACCCGAAGGCAAAATCATGGTCGCTTCGGCGTCAAACTCTTCTTCTTCGGCCTCCGCCTCGGCCATAGATGCTTCAACCTCTTCATCACTGACCAGATCATCGACGGATTCGTCATCGATCATGTCGGCAACATCTTCCAGGGCATCTTCATCGTTATATTCATTCGCTGCCGCAAAAGATACATCTTCAGATTCATCTGAGGATCCAGCTCGACGACGTTTGATCAGGTAAACAATGGCGCCAATTACCAGCACAACTAGCAGCAGGCCTGCCAGGATCATTCTATTATTAAGCAAGACATCAACCAGACCCGATTCCTCAACTGGCTGAACCGCTTCCATTTGCTCATCAGCCATCAAGTCCTGTTCGCTCATGGAATCAGCTTCAACAGCCTGTACAGCATTCTCATCAACAAACAGCTCATCTGCTGTTTCTACCGGCTCTACCGCTTCAGCTGATTTTGTTTCCTCATCTGCTGTTAAATCAACTTCTGCCTCATCTTTCAGTGAATCCAAGGCATCCAGTGCTGCTTCATCACCCGCGTCAATTACAGGCTCCTCGGATGCAACCTGTATCTCAAGATTTTCTTCAACAGCTACAGTATCTTCCTTGCCTGCATCTTGAATTTCAGCAAGCTGATCATCTTCAATGGTCAACAGGCCTTTCATCTTGTCGACCTGTTCGCTCAGCGTGCCAACCTGATTTTTCAGGTTGTCCTTTTCTACACGTTCTGTCTCAACTCGCTCACGGGTCAGCGCCAGCTGTTCACGTAGTTCTTCAGAACTCATATCGGTAGGATCTTTCGATTCACCCGATGCCGATACCCCACCTCCCGCGCTAACGATAGATAAACGTGAGTCATCTTCCAAATCCACTGCAGAGCTATATTCAGATTCTGTGTAACCTCCATCCACTGATGAAGCAGGCTGATCACTGGCCATAGACTGCTGGTATTCACGCCACAGACTATTCTGCTGCTGAACCAGAGCTTTAGCTTCTTCATAACTCATTGCATTAATAGTAGCGGCATCGGGAGTACGCAAAATATAACCGCGTTTCAGGCCATTCACATTTTCATTAATAAATGCTTCAGGGTTAGTCTTAAGCATGGCCACCAGCATCTGTTGAGTAGACACTGAATCTGGTTTTATACGATTAGCGATACTCCAGGCGGTATCACCTTCCTGAATACGATAGCCATCACCTGGGGCATAGCGGCTCTGTTGTACTGGTGCTCGTGCTGCCATTTCCAAAGCAGGTGCAGCGGTAGCCTGGGCAGAAGTACGTGGTGAGCCACTATCAGAACTAGCATATGAATGCGTTGCCACTGGTGCAGCACTCGTCGTTGCACCCAAAGCCGGGCGGCTGGTACCCGCAGTGTTATAGGCGCTTCTGCCATTAAACACAGGAGGATCAAGCAAAATAGTGTATTCACGAAGCAGGTGGCCTTTGGGCCAGTCAACTTCCATCAGGAAATTAAGAAAGGGCTCACGAACGGGTTTAGGGGTCGTAATATCGATAAATAAACGATCACCCTCAACCCGAGTTTTGAATTTCAGCGTCGTGACGATTAAGGGACGATCAAGGCCAGCACGAATGAACTCCTCTCGTGATGCCAGTTTAACAATCAGCGTTTCGGCATCTTCTGGAACCGCCGAAAGCAAATCAATTCGAGCCGCAAGCTGTTGATTTAGCGATGAATTTACTTCAATCTCACCCAGACCAAGAGTCAGACCCTGGCTGGGAAGTAATATCGCCCCAAGCGCTAAGGCAAAGATCAATTTACGCACTGTATATCCCCTTTATTTGTTCTTTTTATACAGGAACCAACTACTTAAGTCCCTGATCAGTTCCCGCATAACAGCCTTTTATTGGCCTTATATTTGTTATCTTAAACACATACCTTAAGAAGATGCATTAAGTATGCTGGTCTAACTATAGGTTATAAATACGCTTTTATCAAAATTTCAGCAATTTGTACGCTATTTAATGCTGCGCCCTTTCTGACATTATCTGCCACTACCCACATATTGATGCCCTTCTCACAGGAAATATCCTCACGAATACGCCCAACATATACAGGGTCATTATTGGCACCCTCAGTTACAGCCGTCGGGTAACCTCCATTTTTGCGCTCATCCATCAGGCAGACGCCGTCAGCAGATGACAGCAGCTCTCGGACTCGTTCAACCGAAATCTTTTCACCTGTTTCAACATGCACTGCTTCCGAGTGACCAAAGAATACGGGGACACGTACAGCCGTTGGGTTCACCATAATAGATTCATCTTCAAAAATTTTGCGCGTCTCCCAGACCATTTTCATTTCTTCCTTGGTGTAACCGTTTTCAAGAAAGACATCAATTTGTGGTAATACATTAAACGCAATCTGTTTTGGATAGACTTCACACTTAATCGGTTTTGCATTCAGCAAACTTGCAGTCTGCCCGGCCAGCTCTTCAATTGCCTCTTTACCGGTACCAGACACGGCCTGATAGGTAGCCACATTAATTCGTTTGATGCCGACGTCATCATAAATTGGCTTCAACGCTACCAGCATCTGAATCGTTGAGCAGTTTGGATTGGCAATGATGCCACGATTTTTGTAATCAGCTATCGCGTGTGGATTTACCTCTGGCACCACCAGTGGGATATCATCATCGTAACGGAACTGCGAGGTGTTATCGATAACCACACAACCTGCTGCCGCAGCCTTTGGCGCAAACTCTTCAGAAATAGAAGCGCCCGCAGAAAACAGGCCAATCTGTACCTTGGAAAAATCGAACTCGGCCAGATCCTGGACGACCAGCATCCTGTCACCGAACTCAACTCGTTTACCCGCAGAGCGACTACTGGCCAATGCATAAACTTCACCGACAGGAAATTTACGCTCAGCCAGAATGGACAACATGGTCTCGCCTACTGCACCAGTAGCACCTACAACTGCAACATCAAAAGTTTTGCTCATTATCTTTTTTCCAAAAAACTAAATTCTAAAAATTAAACCAGTTCTGCCATAACCGCATCACCCATTTCCACAGTACCAATCTGTTTACAACCTGCCGACATAATATCTGGCGTACGCAGGCCTTTATCAAGTACACGACCGACAGCGGTATCGATCTTATCGGCCAGTACCGGCTCATCCAGACTGTAACGTAACATCATCGCAACCGATAAAATCGTCGCCAGGGGATTAGCGATACCCTTACCTGCGATATCTGGCGCCGAACCATGAATCGGTTCATACATACCTTTACTGTTAGCATCCAGTGAAGCCGAAGGCAGCATACCAATGGAACCGGTTAGCATCGCCGCCGCATCAGATAGAATGTCACCAAACATATTTTTGGTCACCATAACATCAAACTGCTTTGGCCATTTCACCAGCTGCATCGCCGCGTTATCAACATACATATGACTGAGTTCAACGCCCTGATATTCTTCGCCAACTCTCTCGACGACTTCGCGCCACAGCTCTGAGACCTCAAGCACATTAGCCTTATCAACAGAGCACAGTCGCTTGCCACGCTTCATGGCGATATCAAAAGCAACACGCGCAATGCGGTCTACTTCCGACTCACTATAGACCAAAGTATTAAAACCTTCGCGTTCACCATTGGCTTTTTCACGAATACCACGCGGCTCGCCAAAATAAATACCTCCGGTTAGCTCGCGTACAATCATAATATCCAGCCCAGCGACCACCTCGGGCTTCAGCGAAGACGCATCTGCCAACTGGGGGTACAGAATCGCTGGACGTAAATTGGCAAACAGCCCCAGCTCGGAACGCAGGCCCAACAAGCCACGTTCCGGGCGTAATTCACGTGGTAGCTTTTCATACTGCGGACCACCTACAGCGCCAAGCAAAATCGAATCCGCTTCTTTGACCAGAGCCAGCGTTTCATCCGGCAGGGGTTTGCCTGCGGCATCATAACCAGCACCACCCACAGGAGCCTCAACCAGCTCAAGGTCAAGACCATCACCCTTTAGGTGCTCAAGCACTTTTACTGCCTCAGCAACAATCTCAACACCGATACCGTCACCCGGCAAAATTGCAATTTTTTTACTCATAACTATCCAACGTTTTCTGTATAAATGCCCTAACCTGAAGGGCAGTGAATTATAGGTGATTAACCATTAAATGTCTGTTACGCATCGATTATCGCAGCATTCTAATGAGAAAATGGATTCTGCGTCTTATCGACTGAAAAACCGCCGTTATCTGCATTTTCTCTCCCAGAATTAATGGCTGATTTTTTCTTTTCCACAGTATCCAGATCTTTACAATCGGCTATTTCCTTTATCGCCTGTCTGGCAGGCACATCCACCAACTCAAACCTTCGCTGATAAGGCTGGTAGCCCTGCTGCCCGGCATTGAGACTAATCAAGGCATCAACGCGCAAATAATGAACTTTGCCCTTGTCCACTTCCAGATCATACTCAAATGCTTCGGTACTGCCTTCTATCGGCTGAAGCCTTACCGCATAAATGCCTGGCGGCAGGTAAACCTTTTTATACATACCATTCGCCATAGCAATTGTACTAACACCGGCGATATTGATATCTGGTGTCAGCATGATATTAGCCACTTTAGCTGGCCGATAAACATAAACCACCGAGCGTTTATCAACCACATTGTTATCAGCCACACCTTTGCCACTAGAAGACTGAGGCTCAACCGGCACAGAAATATTCTTACTTGAATTGCACGCCGCAATAAAACCAGCAACCAGCATTAACAACAAAAAATTTTTCCAGTTAAACATCTACCCTAACCTGCTAAAACAACCACGGCGCCTGCTGGCTTCGTTTATGTTCATAGGCCTTAATGTCGTCTGCGTGCTGCAAGGTCAGGCCAATATCATCGAGACCATGCAACAGGCAATATTTTCTAAATTCGTCGACTTCAAAACATATCGGTTCATGGCCTTCCATATTGACTGTCTGCGATTCCAGATCAATCGCCAGCTCAAAGCCGGGCTTTTTCTCGATGGCTTTAAAAATTGAATCAATAGTCTCAGCATCAAGCACAATCGGCAACAGGCCATTCTTGAAACTGTTATTAAAAAAGATATCGGCAAAACTCGGTGCCAGTACTGTACGAAAACCAAAATCATCCAGGGCCCAGACCGCGTGTTCACGCGATGAGCCACAACCAAAGTTTTCCCTGGCTACCAGAATAGTAGCTTTATCAAATGGCGCTTTATTCAGGACGAAATCAGGGTTCACACGACGACTGTCGTTATCAATATCCGGGCCACCCGTATCAAGGTAGCGCCAATCATCAAATGCATTAGGACCAAAACCCGAACGCTTGATCGATTTCAAAAACTGTTTTGGAATAATCGCATCGGTATCGACATTCGGTCGATCCATCGGTGCAACAATACCTTTGTGTTGTGTAAACGGTTTCATCATTCTTCCTCTTTACCTTGTTCACCTATTTTACGGGCTGCGTCACCGATAGCTTTGGGCGCCTGCTTAACACCCTCGATGAGATTATTAGCGCCTTTCTCAATACCTTCACCGGTTTCTTTTACCGCTTCTTTGAAATTGCATCCGGCTAGCAGCAATGAAAATAAAAAAAGACCTGACAGTAATTTCATGGTTTTCACTTAACCTCATTCACACCAGCAAAATGACCCGCTATCGCTGCCGCTGCTGCCATTGCAGGACTGACCAGATGAGTACGACCACCCGCACCCTGACGACCTTCAAAGTTCCTGTTCGATGTTGAAGCGCAACGCTCACCCGGTTCCAGTCTATCGGCATTCATTGCCAGGCACATCGAACAACCCGGCTCGCGCCATTCAAAACCTGCCTGGATAAAAATTCGATCCAAGCCTTCTTCTTCGGCCTGTCTTTTCACCAGTCCCGAACCCGGCACCACCAGTGCCTGCTTCACATTCGACGCTACCTTTTTACCCTGAGCAACCCTCGCCGCATCGCGCAAGTCCTCGATACGTGAATTGGTACACGATCCGATAAAGACTTTATCAATCGCAATATCCTTGATCGGCGTACCTGCCTGCAAATCCATATAGGCTAACGCCTTGCGCATACCATCGGCTTTCACGCTGTCGCTTTCTTTGTTAGGGTCGGGAATGACGTCATCAATCGCAATCACCATTTCTGGTGAAGTCCCCCAGGTCACCTGCGGCCTTATCGAGGTGGCATCGATGTGAATTTCCCTGTCAAATTTTGCATCGGCATCTGAATGTAGCTCCTGCCATTCTGCAATTGCCTGATCCCAAGTCTCCGCTTTGGGTGAATACGGGCGATTTTTTACGTATTCGATAGTGGTTAAATCAACCGCCACCATTCCCGCACGCGCACCTGCCTCGATAGCCATATTACAGACCGTCATACGACCTTCCATGCTGAGTGTACGAATAGCATCGCCACCAAACTCAATCGCGTAACCAGTACCACCGGCTGTACCCAGCTTACCAATAATCGCCAGCACAATATCTTTTGCCGTCACGCCATCGGCCACATTGCCATCAACACTGACCAGCATGTTTTTGCTTTTCTTCTGCAACAGACACTGCGTCGCTAAAACATGCTCAACTTCGGAAGTACCGATACCAAAGGCCAACGCACCAAAGGCACCGTGCGTCGAGGTATGCGAATCGCCACAAACCACGGTCATACCCGGCAAGGTCGCACCCTGTTCAGGCCCGATCACATGTACGATGCCCTGACGGATATCGGACATGACAAATTCATTCAGGCCAAACTCCTGACAGTTCTTGTCCAGCGTCTCCACCTGCAATCGAGCCACCGGGTCTTCGATACCTGCACTGCGATCTGTCGTTGGTACATTATGATCAGGTACAGCAACGATCGAGTCCGTACGCCACGGTTTGCGTCCTGCCATACGCAGTCCTTCAAAGGCCTGCGGTGAAGTTACCTCGTGCACCAGATGGCGGTCGATGTATAACAAAGCCGTACCATCGTCTTCGCTACGCACTACGTGCATATCCCATAATTTGTCGTATAAAGTTTTAGCCATCATTGGTTCTCACTTATTCTTAAACTTTTCTGAATTGAGGTAGAGGATAGGCCTGAATAACAAATAACACAAATTCATTATTTTCATATTATCAATTCCATTTTGGAATATAATAAGTAGTATGGATATCCAGAACATTCGCGCTTTTCTCGCTGTCAGCGAAACCGAGTCCTTCTCGCGAGCCGCCGAGTCCCTGCACCTCACCCAACCTGCGGTCAGCAAACGCATTCAGAGCATGGAGCAGTTCCTCGACATCCAGCTGTTCGACCGTATCGGCAAGAGCGTGCAACTCACCGAAGCTGGCCAGGCGCTCATCCCGGGGTACCAGCGTATTCTTGATGAAATTGAAGAAAGTGAACGCATTATCAGCAATCTGCGCGAAACCACCCGCGGTCATCTACGCTTTGCCACCAGCCACCACGTTGGCCTGCACCGCCTGCCAGCAGTACTAGGGAAATTTGCCAAAGACTATCCCGATGTCGACCTGAAACTGCAATTCATGGATTCAGAACAGGCCTGCCAGCAGGTACTGCACGGCGATATCGAACTCGGGATCATCACCCTGCCCAGCCAGCCGGATGAACGCCTGACACTCCAGCATGTCTGGCACGACCCAATGCACTGTGTCGTAGCAGCAGATCATCCATTGGCCTCGGGTAAAGTCAGCCGCAAACAGCTGTTACAGGCGCCCGCGATACTACCAAGCCACGACACCTACACCCGTGCACTGATTAATCATGCCCTACAGATTGATGATGACAGAATAAATATCCTGATTGAAACCAACTACCTTGAAACCATCAAGGCCATGGTTGAGACAGGCCTTGGCTGGGGCGTGATCCCCGATTCGATGCTGGATGCCTCGTTAAAAATTATCGATATAAAAACAGCAAAAATGCAGCGCGAACTGGGTGTGGTGTTTCATAAATCGAGAACACGTTCGGGTCCCGCGAACGCGCTACTAGAATTGCTGAGCGTTAATAAATAAAAAAACCAGTTGAGCTTGCTCAACTGGTTTTTCTTTTTTTAATAATTTCCCCTAAGGCACTAGACCAGACGGCCCCGGCGGAGCAGCCATTCTTTTTTTGAACAAACCCAAATCCAGCGAATTAACGATGTTGTCACTATTGAGATCCGTAACCTGTGGCCCTGTAGTAAAGAAATCTACTTTGAACAGGCCAGTATCGAGTGAATTAACGATACCATCATTATTGAAATCAGCATCACAGGCATTACCGTAATTATCACCATCAATATCCTGCTGACCATCATTAGCAACGAGGGTGCAGTTGTCATCCACATCTAAAAAACCATCGTTATCATCGTTAGGGTCAACTGAGTCGACTATACCATCACTATCACTATCCGGAGACCAGGTAGTACTCGCCATAACATGCGGTACCGCCATTCCAGTATTGAGCCATGCATCTAGCAGGTTGCCGCCTTCATTAGCCAGGAAGGCAATACTTCCAGTGTTCGCCAGATATAAAAATTCAATGTATTCCCAGCTAGTCGGTTGATACATCAGTTTTATATCTGCACTAACAGCACCTGTGGGTGGATTAAGCTGGAAGTCATCCCAGTAATTAAAGACACCGCCACTTGTTGGATTACCATACTGCGTGGCTGGCACAGGCAGTGTGCTCCGTTTAAGCGCTTCATCATAAGCCATGCCATAGGGAGGAATACGATTATCCTTAACGACTTTATTATTGAGTACAAAATGGAATGTTTCGTGATAAGTACCTGGCTCCTGGGCTGCAACATCACCCACGGTGTAAGCAGGTAACCCGGTTACCCTGTCGTATGAAACCGGAACGCTTGCATAGGCCGACGAAACAGCGATCAGTTTGGCCGCCCAGTCCTGAGTGATCGCACCATGGGCCTCATAGATTTTTGTATTGGGATCATCAAGACTCAACAGTGTATTGACAGTATCCGCCGCATTAACCTGGCCATCATTGTTGACATCAAATGTCACCGCCATGGCGCCGTATTGACCATCCTCGCGGATAGTCGCACCCAAGCTATCTTTCCACACAACGTTTAACCACATACGACGACCTTCCGGATAACCCGAGATGAGTTTATGACCGGTAAGGTTGGTAACTTTTAAATTATTACCTAACACAGAAAGCATGCCGGCACTTTCAAGATTAGCCTTAGCTCGTAATACGCCAGCATTCATACCGCTAATGTCATCGGCTGTTAACCCAGTACCAAGAAGCAATGTACCGTTTGTATCCATATACTGTATTACCTCCGGTATCCAGTAATTGCCGCCAGTAAGATCATGCATTGGTAAATCATTTCGGATCGGCACACCACTCTTGTTACAGCCAATTCCCTGTATTGGTGTCATATGGCAGGTCTGGCAACTAAAATAACGTGCTGTTCCATCTGCATAATTGCCACCATTACCAGCAAGTAATGCTGCATCGTAGGCCTTCTGAATAGCACCATTCTGCAAATCAGCTGGCAGCGAAGCGTAATCAGACACTAAAGTTTGTGACAGTGCGCTGGCCTTGTACTCGCTGAAGGTTCTCTCAACGACACCATATTTGTAAGGAGGATTATTGAAAGCTGCCTTACCATCCACAGTGCCACCTAGAACACCACTATACTTACCTACAGCCAATGGTTGTTGTGCACCATGATTAGGTGCGAGATCACCAACCACCGGATTAGATACATCATGACACGAACCACAGAAATCAACTGAGCGATGAAACAGCGATTGATTAGCCTGATGAGTTGGGTTGGCATCACCAGGCACACTATATGGCCCTAGTTTAGGCGCATTGCCTGACATGGAGAGCTGAGCACTGCCATAATGCCCTTCGACAGGTGAGCCGCCATCATTGGCAATAAACGGCGCATTCATCACCCCCAGATGCTCAGTATTATCCGGGTTAGTCATTTTATGACAGACATCACAACCTACACCCTCAGCCGCTTCTGCATTGCTTAATGCAGAGCCGTCCGTTGGTGTCGAATGCCCGGCAAGCCAGCCACCCATGGTGTGGCATCGAATACACAAATCACCCGCTCCATCAAAATCTTGCTCAGCAATCGCCACCGTTGCCCAGTAGATGGGATCTCTACCAGCATGCGCCATCATACTACCCCGCCAGTCCTGAACAATGTTCACCGGCGTCGTTGTTGAATGATGACAATTGGAACATTTGGTTACAGATTCCTGAGCCGCTTCACCTGGCTGGGTACCTGGCATCTGCACCTCAACCGGTACAGTGACCGCCGCCTGTAGCACAGTACAGCCAAGCTGTACCACGAGAAATAGAACAAAAACTGAAATATGCCGAAATAATTGAGAAACAGAAGGTGTTTTGCGGGTGGTAGCCATAACAGGTAAATCCATATTTTCCATATGTATATATTCAAAATGGAATTTACATCTTTTCGAAAAAAAAATCGAGCTCCCAAAAGAAAAAACCCGATCCCCAACAGCACACTCACAGCATGGCACGCACCACCGTCGACCAGGCCAACGAGATATTCTGCAAATTATAACCACCGCCACCGAGTGCAATCATTCGACCTTCACAATATTTGTAAGCAATACGGCACAGGCGTTCTGCGGCAAGCTGGTAGGACAGTGTTGAATACTCAAGGTCCGTAATGGGGTCACCTTGCATGCTATCGGCACCGCACTGAAAAATAATAAACTCAGGTTTAACTCTTTCCATGAACACCTCAGCCTCGGACCAGGCTTAGGCAAATTCCTTGTCACCTGCCCGAAGCGGCATCGGGAAATTCAGCTTTGTACCTCTAGCCGAACCGAGCCCCGTTTCATCGATATCACCACTACCCGGATAGAGATAACGTCCATCCTCGTGGAAATCGACAATAAACAGCCGACTATCCGTTTCGTAACTGTAGAACACACCATCGCCATGATGCGCATCCATGTCAACATATAAAATCTTCTGCACATGATGTTTTTGACGTAAATGCTCAATGGCAATGGCACAGTCGTTGAACACACAAAAACCACTACTACGCTCTCGGTAGGCGTGGTGCAAACCAGCGATAGGTACAAAACCGCGCTGGAACTGTCCACCCATAATACCGTCAACGACATTGAGCACAGAACCGACCACCGTTATTGCCGCCTCAAAAATACCCTTACGTGCAGGCGTGTCACCACCGTCCAAGAAGCCAATACCCGATTCCGAATATTGCCTGACCATATTAATCAGATTGTCATCATGAAAAGTTTGTAGGCTCTGGATATCACAACTAACGGGATCGAGCCAGACCACCTTTGTAGCCAGCCCCATCCTGTCCATGCCATCAAGAAATGCCTGTTGTCGATGCGGGCCAAACACGTGCTGCTCGCCAAAATGATAATCGGCAAGTTGCGCACCTGCAACGACAGCAACGGACAATTTCGGCATAATGCAGCCTATGTTATGAGAGACACTTAACACTACACCATAATTTAAAGAGATGAAAACCATCGCACGTATCGGCCAGCCCGCACCTGAGCTTCAACTGGAAACATGGGTACAGGGGAAAGCCAGCAACCTTAGTGACCATCTTGGCAAGGTCATCCTGATCGAAGTCTTTCAGGTCAACTGCACCGGCTGTTTCGTCCACTCCCTGCCCGAAGCGATTCGCCTACATGAACTCTTTGCACAGGATGGCTTCACCGTGCTCGGTGTAGCCACCGCATTTGAGCACTTTGAACATAACACGCTGGAAAATTTACAACGCCTGATTGAAAAGGGCGAAGTCGCCGGCGAGCCACTAAAACAATTAGTCAACACTGATCTGATAAAAAACAACAAGCTCAACTACGGCTTGCCATTTCCTGTCGCCATGGATAAGCTTATTGAAAACAAGGAACCCATCACTGAAGAAAAAATACTCACATTTATCGAAAGCCAGATACCCGATTACAACAACTGGCCAGAAGAAAAGAAAAGGCCGATTCAAAAACAGGCAATCGACTATTTAAAAGCAAAGACCCACAACGCGCTAACTTTTGAAACATATCAATTGCAGGGCACACCTTCATATATTCTGATTGATAAACGGGGAATATTGAGAGATGTCTCATTTGGTCGAGCAGATCATCTTGAATCGCTTATTAAAGATTTAATCCAGGAATAATTTATACGCTCTAATGAAAATTGAGCATTTACCTCAAGAGTATAAAGCTAACGTATTTTGACTCGCATAAACCGCCAGACAATCACCCAGGCCAGCAACGCGGCCACTGCTGCTAGGGTAAACAGGCTTGAATGATCAATCCGATCCCACAACACACCACTCATCAGGCTGCCAACAGCGCCACCAACACCAAAACTCAGACTTGCATAGAGCGCCTGCCCTCGGCCCTGGTGTTTGCCCTTAAAAAACTGGTGCACCAGTAAAATGCCTACGGCGTGAAATACGCCAAAACTGAAGGCATGGAACAGCTGCGCAAACAATAATACGGGGGTGTTGTCAGGAAAAAAACCAATTAATAACCAACGTAAGGCGGTGAATGCCAGTGTAACCAATAGTAAAACACGAACACCAACAACCGGGATAACGCGATGCATCAACAGAAAAATAACGACTTCAGCAATAACACCCACAGCCCAGAAGATACCGATGAAACGACGACTATAACCGTGGTCTTCAAGATAAATACTGTAGAAGGTGTAATAAGGCCCGTGACTAAGCACCATTAAAAAACACACCGCGAGAAACGCCAGCACTACCGGCTGGCGCACCACGCTAATAATGTGTGCCTGCTGTTCGTGCTCAACCTGTACTCGCTCGGGCACAATCAGGCTGACGACAAATATTGCTGCGAGTAATACAAAAATAATCTTCGGTAACCAGTCGATATCGTGACCCTGGAAAAATTCACCCAGGCCAACAACCATAAAAATAAAGCCCAGCGAACCCCAAAGCCGGATATTGCTGTAGCGATGTGTTTTTTCCTGAAGATGGTTGAGCGTGGTGGCTTCGAACTGCGGCAGTGACGAGTTCCAGAAAAAGCTAAACATAAACATGACAGCCGCCAACCACCAGTAACTACTACCCAGAAAGACACCGGCAAAAGCAACCACGGCTAACAGGTTGGCGATACGGATAATGGTAATGGGACGCTGGCTATGATCAGCCAGCCAGCCCCAGATATAGGGCGCAAAAATTTTGGTTGCCGGCAGAAAGGCAATCAGCGTGCCGATGGCCTGTGCACCAAAACCCAGATCTTTTAGATAAAGACTCCAGTAGGGCACCAGCGCACCCAGTGAAGCGAAGTAAAAGAAGTAGAAACTGCTCAGTCGCCAGTAGGGTATTTCACTAGACTGGTTGTTCATCTACAAAATAGCACCAACAACACTATTCAGGACTAGCAGGAATAACTGGCGTCTTTGACTTGACATCACCGCACTGCGCCCTGAATCGCATCATGTGATCCATCAGGGTAATCGCGAGCATGGCCTCACAGATTGGTGTGGCACGGATGCCGACACAGGGATCGTGACGACCTTTGGTAACTACCTCAGTAGGCTGGCCATGGATATCAATAGATCGGCCCGGTAGGCGCATGCTGGAAGTAGGTTTGAATGCCGTATGCACGACAATGGCCTGGCCGGAAGAAATACCACCGAGCACGCCACCCATGTGGTTACTGAGAAAGCCTTCGGGGGTAATCTCGTCACGGAACTCGGTACCCTTAGCAGCGACACAGGCAAAACCGTCACCAATCTCCACGCCCTTGGCGGCATTAATACCCATCATCGACTGCGCGATGTCGGCATCAAGACGATCAAATACCGGCTCACCTAGACCCGGTGGCACGCCTTCAGCCACGGTCGTGATTTTGGCGCCAACCGAATTACCTTCCTTGCGCAGTGCATCCATATAGGCCTCCATCTCAGCAACCTTGCTGGCATCGGGACAGAAGAAAGGATTATTGTGGATCTCATCGAGATCGATGTTTTCAATTGCGATCGGGCCAAGCTGTGAGAGGTAACCGTAAATCTTGATGCCATAACGGTCAGCCAGGTATTTTTTGGCAATGGCACCGGCGGCGACACGCATCGCGGTTTCACGTGCAGATGAACGACCGCCACCACGATAATCACGGAAACCATATTTCTGCTGATAGGTGTAATCGGCGTGACCGGGACGGAAGGTGTTCATAATGTCGCCATAGTCCTTGGAACGCTGATCTACGTTTTCGATCATCAGGCCAATGCTACAGCCGGTGGTTTTTCCCTCAAACACACCGGATAAAATTTTGACTTCATCAGGCTCGCGGCGCTGCGTAGTATGGCGAGAAGTACCGGGTTTGCGGCGATCCAGTTCAACCTGTAGATCGGCCTCGCTGATCTCCAGGCCGGGTGGGCAACCATCGACGATGCCCAGCAGGGCCGGGCCGTGGGATTCGCCACTGGTGGTGACGGTAAAAAGTTTTCCAATGGTATTGCCTGACATAAGACTAAATCGCTTTTTCGTTATTGTTTTGTCGCTTTATTTATAGAGCTGCTGATATTACCACTCAAAGCGCATCAAAATCATCCTGATGCGCATCGAGTTGCTCCGCCGTGAGCATGAACACGCCATCACCGCCGTACTCAAAATCCAGCCAGGTCAGTGGCACATTCGGCAAGGCTGCCTCCAGTACAGGCCATGAGTAGCCAACTTCAACAATCAGCACACCATTATCTGAGAGGAACTGACGCGCCTGCTTCAATATGGGAATAACGACATCCAGCCCCTGTTCACCCGCTGCCAGCCCCAGTGCTGGTTCTCGCTTCAGTTCATCGCTAAGTTCAGCCATTTCCTGTTCAGAGATATAAGGCGGATTGCTGACGATCAGGTCGTATTTTCGATTCGGCACATTTTCAAACAGGTCAGACTGCACCAGTTCCAGCCTGTCTTCGAGACCATGGTTATGGCGATTGATTTCAGCCACGGCCAGCGCATCAGCAGAAATATCGCTGGCAACCACATTGGCATGTTCGAAGGCATAGGCACAGGCGATGGCAATACAGCCGCTGCCGGTACATAGCTCCAGAATATTGTCCACCTCTTCATCCATTACCCAGGGTGAGAACTGCTGCTCGATCAGCTCGGCAAACGGCGAACGTGGAATTAGTACACGCTCATCAACATAAAAACTCAGGCCCGCAAACCAGGCCTCGTTGCTAATGTATGCCGCTGGCTTCTTCAACTCGATACGTTGCCGGTAATAATCCAGCACAGCCTTACGCTCAGCCAGGGTTAATCGACAGTCGAAATAATTCTCACTGAAATCCGGTGGCAGGTTGAGTGCGGCCAGACAGAGATACACTGCCTCGTCCAGCGCCGTCGGCATACCTTGGACAAAAGTCAGCTCGGCAGCATTAAAGGCGCTCATGCCCCAGCGGATACAGTCGCGTAACGTGATTAGCTCTTTTGCCAGTTCATTGATATTTATCGCCATGCCGGCATTTTAGCGGTTCCCGGTGCTTCCTGCACAAATGAAAATTTTTGATACTTTCCAGTTAGCCTGCCAGCACCTATAATCCGAACCTCAATAACGAGGACTCAACCAATGAAACCATATCGACTTATAGTTCTGTTTTTTACCTCTTTCCTTTTAAGCCAGACCGCAATCGCTGAATCCACTCTTACTTTTGAAAACGTGTGGATTGCTGAAGCACCACCATCAAGCAGCGTTATGGTCGCGTATATGACGATAAACAATGCCAGTGACCAGATTACAAAAATTATTTCAGCCACATCCAGCAGCTTCAAGAGCATTTCTTTTCACCAGACTAAACATGAAGATGATATGGCAAAAATGGAGCACATGAGCACGTTGACTATACCCGCTAAAGGCAACCTGGTATTAAAAGCGGGCAGTCATCACATCATGCTGTTTAATCCTGTTAAAAAATTAAAAGCCGGTGATCAGGTGGTTCTTGATCTTAAACTTGAGAATGGCGACATTATTAATCTTAATGTGCCTGTTAAAAAGCAGCAGATGGATCATAGCTCACACATGCACCACTAATATGAAAGCATCACTTAGCGATTACCTTAAATCCACGCCTTTTTATTTTTTACCACACCACGGCATATCGTGGCTGATATTTAAACTCGCGCGCATTAAGCATCGTCCGACTAAAAACTTCATCATTAAAAATTACACAAAGCTCAATACGGTAAAAATGGAAGAAGCGGTTGAAGAAGACATGTTTGCCTACGAAAACCTGAATGCCTTTTTTACCCGCGCCCTGAAACCCGAGTGTCGTCCCTTTGATAGCACTAAGAACTCATGGCTGTGCCCGGTAGATGGTGCTGTCAGTCAGGCGAAAAAAATTGAAAATGGTCGCGTATTTCAGGCAAAGGGCCACGACTACAGTTTACTGGAACTGGTCGGTGGCGATGAAAAACTGGCCGCGCCTTTTCAGAATGGCAACTTCGCCACCATCTATCTTTCGCCCAGGGACTACCATCGAATTCATATGCCGATTGGTGGTGACCTAACCAGTATGGTTTACATTCCAGGGCGCTTATTTAGTGTCGCCGACCATACGGTAAAAACCGTACCACGCCTGTTTGCGCGCAACGAACGTGTCGCCTGTTTTTTCGATACTGAACACGGCCCGATGGTGATGATTCTGGTAGGTGCAATTAATGTCTCTGCCACCGAAACCGTTTGGCACGGACTGGTCACCAGTGAAAACAAAAAGCTCAAACGTTTTGATTATAAAAAAGGCGAAGTCAAACTGGAGCGTGGCGCGGAAATGGGGCGATTCAACCTTGGTTCAACGGTGATTGTTCTGGCCACTGAGAAATTCAAACTCGATACAGCAATGACTGCGGGTACACCGGTAAAACTGGGGCAACGCCTCGGGATCTATACTAACTGATTAATGCAAAGGAACAGGCATGCATACGTCCCTGTATGCAAATACCCCTGTAGACGAATTAATTAATTTTCCAGCATGAACTGTAGTTCCAGTCCAGACAGCAATCCGGTCTTGTCTGTCATGGCCTGACTGCCGGCGGCCTGCTGAACCAGCGCCTTAACCTCTTTGGCCGATTCTGCACTGCGACCCGCCTTAAGCTAAACTATTCACCCTTCCTGATACTAGAGAGACAAAGTGACTAATAACGACATTCTGCGACGTATCCGCTACATTTTCGATCTCAGTGATTCCAGGATGATCTCGATCTTTGCCCTGGCCAACGCCCAGGTAACGAGAGCCCAGATCAGTGACTGGTTAAAACAGGATGATGACCCCGCGTATCAAAGGTGTCGCGACATTGAGTTAACCACATTCCTGAATGGCCTGATTAATGACAAACGCGGTAAGAAAGAAGGCGTACAGCCCGAGCCGGAAAAACACCTGAACAACAATATTGTCTTCAGGAAATTAAAAATTGCCCTGAATATGAAAGATGACGATATGCTGGCCATCATGAATCTGGCTGATTTTGAGATAAGTAAACATGAACTTAGTGCATTTTTCCGCAAGCCCGACCACAAACACTATCGCGAGTGTAAAGACCAGGTGTTACGTAAATTCCTGAAAGGCCTGCAGCTGAAATATCGCACCCATGCACGCCTGAAAGAAGGCTTTAAATGGAAAATACCAGAACAGAAGCAGGAGTCAGGCCATGAGTAACATCCTGCCCTTCAAGCGTCCCAAGCCCTCGGAAAAGCATAAAGGAAAATTTATGTGCCAGAGCGGCCACCACAAGTGGGTTGTCGACAGGGAGAAGCAGTTCGATGTGAAACAGGGAAAGCTAGTAACTGTGTTTCGTTGCTGCCGATGTAACAAAACAAAAAGCAAGGCCCTGTAGTAATTAACTGGGTATCAAACTATTTTTAGCTCGCGCTTTAATTTAACCAGCAACCAGGTTCCACTGATAGCAACAAGTATTATCGCTGCCGCCACTATAACGTTATTTAGCAATTGTGGCGCCAGCACCATCACAGCCCCCAATAACAACATCATCATGCCCGAAAGCAATTTCAGCACCCTGCCTTCTTGTTCACTCAACTTGCGCGAACCAAGCTTGATGCTGAATAGCATAACAATAACCAGCAGCGGTAATATGTAAATCAGGTTATACAGCAACAGATACAGGTAATAGCTTGCTGTCGGCAATGAAGCCAGCGTCAGAATTCTTGTATACACCATCGGGAATCCTGCCGTACACAGCAGCTCGTAGCTATTAGCTACCACTGCCAGCACCACCGTAGCAAAAACAATGGCAAAAATAGAATTAAGACGCAAGAGCTCGCGCATACGATCAAACAGCAAAGGTTTTACCTCATCCGAGATCGTCAATGAAACTCCCTTTTTAAACCAGAAAAAATCCTTGATATTGATCAGCGCAATAAAAATAGCAATGATACCGGCGATCAAGGTAATCCATTGTAATTCACCCAGGTAGATAAACAGGTTCAACCAGGCTGCCATAAATAGAAAATAAATAGCCCCGGAGAAAAACACAAAGACACCGCCGATCAAAGCCATCCTGCCACGACTACGCCCATGTACCATCATGCTCAACAAAAACAGCAGGACAAAAAAGGCACAGGGATTAAATGCATCCATTCCAGCAATAAGGACAGTCATCATCGGCAAGGAATAATCATCTAATGAAACATGTCCAAGAACAGGGATATCTATAGATGTTAACTCGTCGGGATCGAGCATAAACACCATCGTGTTATCGGGATTGGTTTCACCCGCAAAACGATAACAGGCCTGTAAATAGGTCCTTAACAACTGACCCGTGGTTCTTCTATTTTCATAACCGCTAATCGAATTACCACAGAACATAAATGTCGGCACACTCTGCGCACCACTACCCAGCAGTGAAGCCATTTCGATAAATGTTTGTCTATTTTCAGGATGATTGATTAGTTCAAGTGAATGCAGTTTTAACCATGGCAACTGCTTATCGAGCTCGACAATATCAGGGAGTGCCTGCTGACAATGGGGACACTTTTCAGACCAGAAGAAATAAAGATGAATAACTGTCTGGTGATTCTCATCCTGTCCATACCAGACGGGTTCGTTCGAGGCCAGCGCCCTGGCAGATATAAGAACTGTAAGCGCAATAAGAAAAACAAAACCTAACCTTTTTTCCCTGTATCTAATCACGACTCTCTCTTAAATCAGCACAGATAAAAAGATAATAGCAGTATCACTCCATTGTTGAGTTCTTTTTTTGCCGATACTCTTCCTGGTAGTGCTCAGTAATCGTAAACGCAATCAGGGCGACAAAAAACTCCATCAGGAAACTCAACACCTCATAAGTCGTTTCACTCACGACCGGGCGTGTTGCCAGCAAGCCCCACAGGTTACCAAACTCCCTGACTTCCACAAAATTCTCAACCAGTTTGGCTGAGACCATAGCCATGCCCAGGCCTGCAGAATTGTCCATCATGGTAAATGCAAAACGTTTTGCCCAGTTCTGCTTTTGATGTATTTTTAGCAGCTCATCAGCAACCAGCTTAGAACTCTTTTGAATATTTGGCGCCAGTTTTTCATTGTAGGCTTTTATCCCCAACACAGTGTATTTTTTTGATTGCGGAATCAGCCGGGTCACAAACAACTGTTTGCATTTATCAGCACTATCACAGCTTACTTTCTTAACCAGAAGCAAACTCTTTTTAATCTGTTCAGTTTTAATCTCTTTCATAAACTTTTGGCGAATAATATTTTTAGATGCGCTGCCACGGAAAGGCTAGCACATCATCAATCAAAGTGCTTTTAATCAGCACCATTAACAGGCGATCCAGTCCAAGCGCTACGCCAGAACATTCTGGCAGGCCATTTTCCAAGGCGGAGAGAAACAACCCATCTATTTTTACGGCTGGTTTATTTTCCAGCAATCGAATTTTGTTATCTCCCTCAAAACGCTGCCGCTGCTCACCCGCCTGACTCAGCTCATGAAAACCATTGGCCAGCTCTGTTCCACCGTAAAACAGCTCGAAGCGACTGGCGACCTGTTCACCAGCTTCGTTAACTCGCAAACGTGCCAGTGCGCACTGACTGGCGGGATAATCATGGATAAAGGTGAACTGATCAGACGGCAGTGCAGGCAATATCATCTGTGTTAGCAGCCAGTCCAGCCATTCATCTTTATTTTCACCCATACCTACAGGCTGCTCAATACCATGCTCTATCACACAATCACGACAATCACTGGCACTGGCCCGATGTGGATTCAGCCCCGCGTATAACTCAAAGACCTGTGTATAACTAAAACGGTTAAACGTAACCGGGCTGTCACTGGACAAGGCCAGTACCAGCGCCTCCATCTCGTCCATTAAATGAAACATATCGAAACCGGTGCGATACCACTCCAGCATGGTGAATTCAGGGTTGTGCATCGGCCCCAGCTCATCATCACGAAATGCCTTGCATACCTGGTAGATTGACCCCGACTGCGCTGCCAGCAGGCGCTTCATGGCAAATTCCGGCGAGGTATTCAGGTAATAATCCTGGTCGCCGAATACCGTGCTCAGACTCTCGATATGGATGTCGGTATTTCCCGCCGAGGCCAGCAGGGGCGTTTCCACCTCAAGTACTCCACGGGCATCAAAAAAGGCCCGTATGTCCTGCAACATCCGAGCCCTTCGTTTTAATACCTGTAAACTGGCTGACGGCTGCCAGCGAATATTTTCCATTACAATAAATTATGCCCTGGATACATACTCACCAGTACGTGTATCGATCTTCAGTACATTACCTTCTTCGACAAACAGAGGCACTTTAACCTCCGTACCAGTTTCCAGTGTTGCCGGTTTGGTGCCACCCTGAGCGGTATCACCTTTCAGGCCTGGATCGGTCTGGGTCACCACCAGCTCAACAAAATTAGGTGGCGTAATCGAGATAGGCACATTATTCCACAGGGTCATGACACAGTGCTCCTGGCCTTTGATCCACTTGGCCGCATCACCGACCGCCACGGCATCGGCAGCAAATTGTTCAAACGTATCCGGCTCCATAAAGTGCCAGCTTTCACCATCGGAATACAAAAAATCAACACCACGGTCTTCAACATCGGCTGCTTCTACACTTTCGGTCGATTTAAAAGTTTTCTCAAGGGTGCGTCCCGTTTTCAGGTTTCGCATTTTGACGCGATTAAATGCCTGACCCTTGCCCGGCTTGACCAGAATATTCTCAACTATGGAGCATGGGTCGCCATCCCACATAATTTTCAGGCCGTTTTTAAATTGGTTTGTGCTGTATGTCGCCATATTGTTAAGCTGCCACTGAATGGTTAATAATCATGTTAAATAGCAAATCGGCGCAATCATACCCTGAATAGGTTCAATTTTCACTTATGCACGTACTCCCTTTTCCCCCTATTGATCGCGCCATCACTAAAAGTGAATGGAAAAAGCAACTTGCCGAGGCCATTTCATCACCCGCCGAGTTATTGCGACAGCTCGATCTTGAGCATTTACTCAAAGAAAATACCGACTTCGAATCTGGCTTTCGCCTGCGCGTACCCCAGGCCTACATAAATAAAATCAGTAAAGGTGACCCTAAGGACCCGCTACTGCTGCAAATTCTGCCGACCCTGCTGGAAAATCACCCCTCAGGTATACTCGATCCTGTTGGTGACCTTGAGGCCATGCCATCTTTGGGGCTGCTTCATAAATATCATGGCCGGGCCCTGATCATCACTACGGCAGCCTGTGCCATTCACTGCCGCTATTGCTTTCGTCGCCACTTCCCCTATTCGGATGCACAGGCCCTATCTTCACAGTGGTCAGAAACACTGGCGTATTTGCAGCAACATGATGAAATTCACGAAGTCATTCTGAGTGGTGGCGACCCCCTGATGCTGGATGATGACAAGCTGTCTGCACTCTGCCGAGATTTGGAAAATATTCCACACATCAAGTGGTTACGCTTGCATACTCGCCTGCCAGTGGTACTACCTGCTCGCATTACCCCCTCTCTTCTGGATTGGATGAAAAGCTCCCGCTTCCGTATCACCGTGGTTATCCATGCCAACCATGCCAATGAACTGGGGAATGAAGAATTTATGGCCATTCAGGCCCTGAAAAACAGCAACGTTGGCCTGCTGAATCAAAGCGTTTTACTCAAAAATATTAATGACAATGCTGCTACTCTGGTTGACCTGAGCCACCGGCTTCACGATGCTGGTGTAACACCTTATTACCTGCATCTACTCGACCAGGTAAGAGGCGGCCTTCATTTTGATGTAAACCGTGAAAAAGCCAGCAAAATTGTTGATAATATGCGTTCGCAATTACCTGGTTACCTGGTACCCAGACTGGTAGTAGAGGAAAAAGGAGCCAGCTCAAAAACAGCAATTTCTAATATATGAGCTAGACTTCACTGAACACCTGATTTTATTGGGAATTTGGTGTATCTCTGGCAATTAATAACTGGCTTCATCCACCAACAGTGTGATGGAGAAGCACGGAATAATAAAATACGATGAAATTACATATACCCGAACAATCTGATGCCCGCGATGGAGGTTACCCAACCCATCCCAAAAAAGTAAAAAAATGGCTGGCTGATTTACCGCAGGCCAATATGGGAGAAATTACCAAGCAGATTTTTAGCGCCATTCGGGAACTCAACCGTACAAAAATTCCGGCAAAACAACGCCTCGAAATCATGGAAATGTTACGCGAACCTTGCCGCAGCATTTTCAATAACCTGAAAAAATATTTTATCAACCGTACCTTTCCACTACCCGAAAAAAGCAAAAAGATCGTCAATCTCAATCAGTCACTGTTACAGGAGATGGCACTGAGCTACAAAATCATCATCAAACAGGCCGATGATAAAAGTGACAAGGTTGACGATAAGAGCCAGAGCATAGCTATTGCACGAGCAACCACCTATCTGTCAGAACTACTACTCCGGGCCAGCGAAATATACGCTTCAGTACCTGACAACACCTGGCAAGATGCACACCAGATGTTCGCCTACGCTGTTGATAATAAATTGCATAGAAATGTCGTCAATGATAACGAAAGTCCCATCCAGAAAACTACCATTGAAGATATTTATAAACACATGCTACTGTTTTCTTTATCTCGCCCTACTGCCCTGCGCCAAAGCGATAGTGAACGTGTTTACAAAAAACTCTATGAGTGGGTTAAACAGACAAACCTCGGTGTACAAACTCAGGAGAACCAGATTGATCGCTTCTTTTGTGCCCGCATCGAAGAAGATCGCCCACCTTCCTACCTGGGCCTGAATGACTGCAACAGTGAAAATAAGGTCTTCACACTGGAAACTGCCGACCTGGTCGATAATATCCGCAAAGAAATCAGCAGCTCATTACATAAACAGGACACCATTACCGTTGGCGATAACCTGTCGACAGAAACGTTAAAATCACTCGCCATGTCCTGGGGCGTGATGCCCAAACGCCGATTCTCCAGGGCCGGCAGCCAGGGGCACGTGGTCGCAGCCATTGGTCTGTCACACGCAGCCAAAGTGATCAGAGAAGGTAGTACTCCAGGCTCACAAGAATCCATGTCCAGTGCCATGAATATGGAGGGCAGCTTTACCCTGGAAACCATCCCTGAGGAATACAGGGCAATGGCCAATGAAAAATCTGGCTATATGACCCACACTGAAATCAATGGTGACTCAAATGACGCATGGGATATGGTTGCCAAGGGCAGGGCCATGACCGATGCCTTTGATCGCCAGCAAAAATTAATGGCAGAGGCAGCGCTCAAACTAAATAAGGAAGATGATGACCTGCACTGGGAAATCGTCAATATCAGTGCTGGTGGTTACTGCCTGCGATGGAATTCGGACACCACATCCAAGGCGCAGATCGGTGAGCTTATTGCTATTCAGGAACGCGAAGCCAACGGCCAATACGAATGGCGCGTCGGTACCATCCGCTGGATGCAATTTACTGCCAAGCATGGCCTCGAAATTGGTGTACAGGTAATCTCTCCCAAGGTAATTGCCGCCAGGGTGCACCGCCTGCACCGGCCAGATGAGACTCCCTTCGATGCGCTAATGATTCCGGGGATCAGGCCACTCAATCAGCCAGCGACCATTGTATTACCTGCGCACGCATTCAAAACAGGTGATAAACTAAAGGTTGAAGTCTTTGAGCAGCATATAGAGATAAAACTGAGCGACAGGAAAGAACATACTGGTTCATTCACCCAGTTCGAGTTTATCCATATTGACCAGGACAAACAGCAGAAGAAAATTGAGAAAAAACAGGAAGCTGAAAAGAAAAAGGACGATTTCGATGAAATCTGGTCCTCGCTGTAACAACTAACTACGACCTGCACACTACCGAAACTCATGCTGTGCAGGCACATTAATGGGTGTTTAAATAACAATGGCCGAAAAAACCATTAACCTGATTATTGTCGACGATTCCTTCGATACCGAACAAAAAATCATCAGCACGATGAGAACGCTGGGCTATGCCGCCAGATCAACACGCGTTGAAGACGATGAGGATTTAATTGAAGCAATAAAATCCCAACACCCCGACCTGGTCTTGTACTCACAGGGCATGGAGTTGATCAGCCTTAAGGATGCCTGCAAGGTTATCAGCGAAAACACCAACAAAGCTCCTATACCCGTCATTGCTGTCGACAAAACTGAGTCTATATCCAATGTCAGTGAAGCCATGTCAGCCGGTGCCGTAGATCTTTCTTCTTATAAGAACCTGAAACACCTGATGCAGGTTATCCAGCGTGAGGTCAAGGCTTACCGCAACTGGAAACAAAATGACTTCCTGAAAAAAGCCCTGGATGAATCAGAGCGCCGCTGTAACTCACTGCTCGATAGCTCCCGTGATGCCATCGCCTACATCCACGAAGGCATGCACGTTTATTCCAATGAATCCTACCTGAGCATGTTCGAAATCGAACAGTCAGATGACCTGGAAGGCATCCCAATTCTGGATATGGTGGCCCATGACAACCGTGATGAATTTAAGGAATTCCTTCGCGACTATATGAAGAAAGAAGAGAGCGGCCTGGAAAAACTCAAAACACGACTGCACAAATTCAATGGCAAGGAGTTTGACGGTGAAATGGAATTTTCTGCTGCACGCATCGAGGGTGAGCCGTGCATACAGGTGGTTATTCGTAAAGAAGACGTCAGCAGCGAGGAACTTGAACGCCAGTTAAAACTGCTTAGCCAGAAAGACCAGCTGACCGGTCTGTATAATCGTCAGCACTGTGTAGAAGAACTGGAAAATGTTATTTCCGAATGTGAAAAAGGTGAAAATAACGCTGCCATCATGGAAATACGCATTGATAATTTCGACAGCATCAAAAATGGAATCGGGGTAGTTGGGGCTGATAAATATATCGTTGCCGTCGCCAAGGAGTTACAGAACGCCATCCATGAAAACGACATCCTGTCACGCTACACACATGCCAGTTTCACCATCATTGCACGCAATCATGACAAAGACAGCATAGATAGCTACGCCCGAGAAATACAGAACAAAATTGGTGACTTTGAATTCGAAATCAGCGAAGAAAAAGTTAATGCTACCTGCAGCATCGGGGTTGCACTGATCGATAAAAACTCACCTGAGTGCAATGAGGTGCTGGCGCGTACTGAAAAAGCCTCCGATGAAGCAGTGACCAACGGCACAAACCAGATCAGTATCTATATACCGAAGGAAGGAGAGCTGACACGTCACGAAGCAGATTCCAGATTCCGCAGCCAGATCACCGACTCAATCAAAAACAACAAATTCGTGCTCTATTACCAGCCTATTGTCAGCTTACATGGCGATACCGATGAACGCTATGAAGTATTTGTGCGCATGAAAGCCGATGACGACACGCTAATCATGCCACAGGATTTTTTCCCAACAGCCGAACGCATCGGCATGGCCATTGCAGTTGATCGATGGGTACTAACACGCACTATTCAGGTACTGCATGATCGCTGGAAAAAAGGCAACCGCACACGTTTCTTTATCAAGCTTTCAGCGCCATCACTGAAAGATGACACACTGATTGGCTGGCTTGATTACCAGATCAAGGAAAAACAGTTGCCACCAGACTGCCTTATTTTTGAGGTAAAGGAAGCGGCTGCAGTAACCAATCTGAAATACACTAAAATTCTGTGCGAAAATCTCAGAAAAATTAAATGCGGTTTTGTACTGGACGATTTCGGCACAGGCGCCAACCCATTCCAGCTACTCGATCATATCGATGTCGATTATATTCGCCTTGATCGAAGCTTTATGGATGATATCACCGAGAATGCGCAGCATCAGGAAACTGTTCAACGACTCGCCGAACAGGCGACTGAACGTGGCAAGCTAACGATCACGCAGTTTGTCCCTGATGCTGCAAGTCTTTCTGTATTGTGGGGCATGGGGGTTAATTTCATTCAGGGATACTTCCTGCAGGAACCTTCACCTGAAATGACTTATGACTTTACAGACATGGGAGGCTAAGGCCAGGCAACAAGGATAAATTGGCGCTATATTTTTATAGCGAATGTATCAATTATTTTTATAAAAATCCTGAAACTCACTGTCTGTTAATGGCGTGGAAAAATAAAACCCCTGATAATAATCACACTGCTTCGATCGTAACAGTTCAAATTGATCTTTTGTTTCAACACCCTCAGAAACAACAGTCAAATTAAACTGTTTAGCCATATTCAATATACTACTGACCATAATCTGGTCATTGGCACCGGCATTTAACTCAGAAATAAAAGAGCGGTCAATTTTTATCTCATCAATCGGAAGCCGTTTTAAATAACTTAATGAGCTATAACCCGTACCAAAGTCATCCATAGAAAAACGAATACCTAATAGCCTTATCTCGTCCATAATGTGGACAACCTTATCCACATCCTCAGCAACAATGCTTTCCGTTATCTCGAAAATTATTTTTTTTCTTGTTTGATCTGTTAAATACTCTTTGCATAACAATCGCACATCATCGACAAAATCATAGTAAAAAAACTGCCGCATACTGACATTGACAGAAAATTGTTGAATAGAAATCCCACTCTTCTCCCAAATGCTCAAGGTACGGAAAGCCGTTTCCATAATAAAACGCCCAAGCACAATAATTGATCCTGTTTTCTCTGCAATAGGTATAAATACATCAGGCCTAATCTCACCAAGATTTTCATTGTTCCAGCGAACCAGTGCCTCAGCACCCATGACCTTTCCTTGTTCATTAAACTGAGGCTGATAAACCAAAGATATCTCATTATTTTCAATTGAAAAATGTAACAATCTTTCGATTTCAAGATTATATTCAACACGCTGTTCCATCTCGTCATCAAATACAATAACACCATCACGTCCATGCTCCTTGGCCTCATACATAGCAATGTCGGCCTCCTTAATTAGGCGTCCCGCGTCGTTATTTTTTCCATTAATCAAACTAACACCAATGCTGGCACTAATAAAAAGATTGTGCAGCTGTATAGAATAACTCTCCTTGAGTATAACTAGTATTTTCTCGGCCAGTATCTCAGCCTCCGCCCTACACTCTTCCTTAGTATCATGTTCTATACCAATAATAACGAACTCATCACCACCTAGCCTCGCCAGCAAACTATCATCATGTTTGCTTTCATTGATCCTGGCGGCAACTTGTTGCAACAAACGGTCGCCGATATCATGACCCAGTGAATCATTGATCGTTTTAAAATGATCAAGATCAATCAATAACAAATATGACCATTTATTTGAAATCTGCAATGAATTCATCATGCTTTGCAGATAATTAATAAAATAATATCGATTCTTCAGACCTGTTAACGAATCGTGATTAGCCAGATAGTTAGTTTGCATTAGCAACTTGTGGCTACTTTCTGCTGCGTATATTAGAACCCAGGTAAAAACACAGGCAAATATTGACAACACATATCCATACCATTCACCGATCAACAGGAAATAAATCGCCAATGGCGCCATCAAAACAATGACTGTAGGCTTGAAAAGTTTTTTGTCTGGGATCAATAAAACTGAAGCAACAACGGAAGCCCCAATTTCAGTAAATATCGCAATATAGTGAAGATTTGATTTACTCTCTGGTATAAAAAGTAAAAAAATTACCAGCCATAACAGAATAAATACGTAGTAGAACAGCTTGAGATTTTTATACCATAATTTCAGTTGTACATTACTGAGGTTATTATCAAGGTATCGTCTGTATATACGATATCCCCAGATAGAAACCAGTACAATACCCACATACCAGGTAATGGCCCGTAAAGGAATTCCATGCATCCAGCTAAGCATAACATAACCCAACCCCGGAAATAACGATAGAATTATCATTACCGGAATTTGCTTATGTAAATAGGAATAAAAATACTGATTATCCATATTACAGGGTACCAAGGCTCCTCAAAACTAGATTTCTTTTTTAAAATCCAGACTATAGTATAGGGGAGAATGCAACTAAAGTCCTGATTCACCAGCGCTAAACATGCGTCATTTTTTCGCCAACAGATCCTTCAATTTTTCATCCGGGTTAGAAAAGATTATTACAAAGTCTCTTTAGCACATCTACCAATAAACTTGAAAAGCATACAATCTATCTGCAGTCTCAACTAGGAATACAGGAAATTAGCCCTGTTCTTTTTCAGCTTTATACTCAACCACCAGTGCATCCACATTACGATATCCTTTAGGCAACTTCAGACCTCGTCTTCCCCTTTCACCTGCATATATTTCCAGCTCTGAGGGCTTCATAATTTTGTGCTGCTTACCCGAGTGCACAATCAGCTTTTCATCCGGCTTGATTAGAGTCGCAGCAACAATCGTCTCCTCACCCGATTTAAGCTTCTTACCGGGTACATTGATAATTTTATTACCCTTACCCTTCGCCATCTGTGGTAACTGCGCAAGTGAAGTCACGACCATATGACCTTCGGAGCTGACCGCAACGATCTGTTCATTTTTCAGGTCACGCACTTTTACCGGTGCTAATACCCTGGCCTCTTTACCAACGTTAATTACTGCCTTACCGGATTTTGTTTTGGCCTGCATGTCTTCCATGCGTACAACAAAACCATAACCAAAGTTACTGCTTAACAAATAGAGATCATCCAGTTGCCCCATCATCGCGGATACGAAATGGGCACCCGACGGTAGTGTAAAATAACTGGTCAATGGGTCGCCCTGGCCTCGGGCCGAAGGTAGTTTGTGTGCTGGCAAGGTGTAGGCACGACCAGTAGAATCAATGAAGACCGCCATCTGATTACTACGTCCAATCGCCGAAGCCAGGAACTGGTCACCCGATTTGTAACTAAGTTTTTCTGCATCAATCTCATGACCTTTGGCTGCACGTGCCCAGCCTTTGGCGGAGAGTACAACGGTAATTGGCTCACTGGAAATCAGTACACTTTCATCCAGCGCCTGTGCCGCACTACGCTCAACGATCGGCGAGCGACGATCATCACCATATTTCTCAGCATCTTCCATAATCTCTTTACGTATCAGTGTCTTCAGGCGTGTTGCGGAACCAAGAATTTTCTCTAGTTGCTCACGCTCTTTTGCCAGCTCTTCCTGCTCGCCGCGAATCTTCATTTCTTCAAGTTTGGCCAGATGACGCAACTTCAATTCCAGAATGGCTTCAGCCTGAATATCGGTAATTTTAAAACGCTTCATCAAAACTGGTTTTGGCTTATCGTTTTCACGAATAATTGCGATGACTTCGTCGATATTCAGAAAGGCAATTAACAGGCCGTCGAGGATATGCAGACGGGCGTTGACCTTGTCCAGGCGCCACTGTAGGCGACGACGGACGGTGACCTGACGGAACTTGAGCCACTCATCTATCACCATTCTCAGATCTTTGACCTGAGGCCGGCCATTAATACCAATCATATTCATATTAACGCGATAACTGGATTCGAGATCAGTGGTCGCGAATAAATGATTCATCAGCTCTTCAATATTGATACGATTAGAACGCGGCACAATTACCAGACGTGTTGGATTTTCGTGATCCGACTCATCACGCAGATCTTCTACCATCGGCAATTTTTTCGCAATCATCTGCTGCGCGATCTGTTCAAGTACCTTGTTACCAGAAACACGGTAAGGCAGTGCGGTGATAATAACGGCGCCGTCTTCTGTTTCATAACGTGCGCGCTGGCGAATACTGCCGTGACCTGTACGATAGGTCTCGAGAATATCAGCGCGTGAAGTCACTATCTCCGCCTCGGTAGGAAAATCCGGCCCCTGGATATGCTCACACAATTCTTCGAGCGTACTCTTAGGGCTATCCAGCAGACGGATACAGGCACTCG